>JAQXLO010000156.1 GCA_029012165.1 Oscillospiraceae bacterium
TCTACGGCTGTGCCTCTGCGGGCAAACGAGCGATGACCTCTTCCTCAAGTCCCGGCGTATCGCTCAAAAGCGAAGGCATTTCCTATATGGCGGGTTCCGACCTGCCGGGTCTGATCGTTAACGTCCAGCGCGGCGGTCCGGGTCTGGGCGGCATCCAGCCCTCCCAGTCCGACTACTTTCAAGCAACCAAGGGCGGCGGTCACGGCGACTATCACCTAATCGTTTTAGCGCCCGCTTCCGTGCAGGAAATGGCAAACATGACCGTCAAGGGCTTTGACCTTGCCGACAAGTACCGTATGCCCGTCATGCTCCTCGCCGACGGCACCATGGGTCAGATGATGGAGCCTGTCTCCCTCGACCTCGATATTGCGCCCGCTCCCGAAAAACCGTGGGCAACAACGGGCACGAAGTGCGCCCGAGCGCACAACATCATCAACTCCCTGTCCCTCGTTCCCGAGGAACTGGAACAGCTCAACAACGCCCGGTACGAAAAATACGCACAGATTCAAAAGAATGAAGTGATGGTCGAGGAGTTCATGACCGAGGACGCCGACGTCTGCATCGTTGCATTCGGCATTGCCGCCAGAGTGTCCAAAAACGCTGTGGTTGCCGCTCGTGCCAAGGGCATGAAGGTCGGTCTGATTCGTCCCATCACCCTTTGGCCGTTCCCGACCGAGGTGATCGCCAAAGCCGCCGAGCATTGCAGTCGCTTCATCTCCGTGGAGCTGTCCATGGGTCAGATGATTGAGGACATCCGTCTGGCGGTAAACGGCAAAGCGCCCGTCGAACTCTGCTACCGTGTGGGCGGCATGATCCCCTCGCCCGAACAGGTTCTCGCCGCAATCGAAAACGGAGGTGCAAAAGCATGATCGTCTTTGAAAAACCGAAATCTCTCACCGATGCGCCCATGCACTACTGCCCCGGCTGCACCCACGGCATCGTCCACCGCCTCGTTGCGGAAGCGATTGACGCCTTGGGCATCGAGGGCAAAACCGTCGGCATTGCACCGGTCGGCTGTTCCGTTATGGCATACAACTACTTCGCCTGCGACATGATCGAAGCCGCCCACGGTCGTGCACCTGCTGTCGCCACCGGCGTCAAGCGTTCCGACCCCGACGGGCTGATTGTCTTTACATACCAGGGGGACGGCGACCTTGCCTCCATCGGCATGGCGGAGACCGTACACGCCGCCGCCCGCAACGAAAACATCACCGTCATTTTCATCAACAACGCCATCTACGGCATGACCGGCGGTCAGATGGCGCCCACCTCCCTGCCCGGTCAGGTCACGCAGACCTCCCCCTACGGCAGAGACCCCAAGCAGTGCGGCTATCCCGTGCGTGTGTGCGAAATGCTCGCCACCCTCGACGGCCCCGAGTATTTGGAGCGTGTCGCCGTCAACAACATCAAGAACATCAAAGCGGCCGGCAAAGCCATCAAAAAGGCATTCCAAAACCAAATCGACGGCAAAGGCTTCTCTTTGATTGAGGTCATTTCCAGCTGTCCCACCAACTGGGGCATGACGCCGCAAAAGGCGCTGGAATGGATCGACGAAAAAATGATCCCCCACTATCCGCTGGGCGTCTATAAGGATCGCAGTGCAGACAAGGAGGCGCAGGCATGACAACACAGATTCTGATTTCCGGCTTCGGCGGACAGGGTGTTCTGTTCACCGGCAAGTTTTTGGCATACAAGGGTCTGGTGGAGGATAAGCAGGTTTCGTGGCTGCCGTCCTACGGCCCCGAGATGCGTGGCGGCACGGCAAGCTGCAGCGTCATCATCAGCGATGAGCCTGTCGGCTCCCCCATCGTGTCCAACCCCGACATTCTCGTCGCCATGAACATTCCCTCTCTCGACCGCTACGAGGACAGCGTTGTCCCCGGGGGCGTGATTCTCTACGACAGCTCGCTGATTGACCGTGCTGTCAAGCGTACCGATGTGACCGCTTATGCCGTTCCGGCAACCAAGCTGGCCATCGACAACGACATCCCCACCCTCGCCAACATGATTCTCGGCGGCAAGCTGCTGTCTGTCATGAACGGCAACAGCGAAGAAGGCATTCACGCCGCCCTCGGCAAAGTTATTTCCGCAAAACACGCAAATATGCTGGACGCCAACCTTAAGGCGATCCAACTGGGTGCGAATCTTTAATAAAGGAGTCCTTCATCATGGAAATCAAGATCACCAAAACCACCACTCCGAAAGCAAAGCCCGACGTTTCCAAGGTCGCTTTCGGCACCGAATTCACCGACCATATGTTTATGATGGACTACACCCCCGAAAAGGGCTGGCATGACGCACGCATCGTTCCCTTTGGCAACATCTCCCTGCATCCCGCCACCACCGCTCTGCACTACGGCGCAGAGATTTTTGAGGGCTTGAAAGCGTACCGCACCCCCGAGGGCAAGGTGCAGATGTTCCGTCCCATCGAGAACGCCCGCCGCATGAACAGCTCCGCCGACCGTATGTGTCTGCCCGCCATTGACGAGAACGATATGCTCCAGATTCTCGAAACCTTCGTCAAGGTCGAAAAGGACTGGGTTCCCTCTGCCCCCGCAACATCGCTGTATCTGCGTCCGTTCATGTTCGGCTGTGACGAGCATCTGGGCGTACATACCGTGCATCACAGCGTGTTCATGCTCATTGCTTCCCCCGTGGGCAGCTACTACAAGGAGGGCATCAACCCCGTCAAGATCATGATCGAGGATCAGGATGTCCGTGCGGTCAAGGGCGGCACCGGCTACACCAAGTGCGGCGGCAACTATGCGGCGTCCACCCGTGCGGGCGAACGTGCCGCACAAAAGGGATACTCCCAGGTTCTGTGGCTGGACGGCGTAGAGCGCAAGTACATCGAGGAAGTCGGCGCCATGAACGTCATGTTCAAGATCGGCGGCACCGTCGTCACGCCCATGCTTTCCGGCTCTATCCTGCCCGGCATCACCCGCAAATCCTGCATCGACGTTCTGAAAAAAGCGGGCATCCCCGTGGAAGAGCGTCTGCTGAGCGTGGATGAACTGGTGGAGGCCATGGAAAACGGCACCCTCGAAGAGGCGTTCGGCTGCGGCACCGCCGCTGTCGTTTCCCCCATCGGCGAGCTGTGCTACAAGGACAAGAAGTACACCGTCAACGGCGGCAAGATCGGTCCCGTCACCCAGCAGCTGTACGATACCCTCACCGGCATTCAGTGGGGCACTGTCGAGGACACCTTCGGCTGGGTCTACCCCGTGGACTAAACATTAGATAGTAAGCACCCGATCGTTTCGGCGACCGGGTGCTTTTGCTGTCCGTCTTATGGTACTCTTTTTGCGTATAATAAGAATCAAGGAGGCGCAAAAAGAAAGAAGGACCGTTTCCGAAGAAACGATCCTTTGCGTTCAAAAGTGATGAACGATCTGCCCGTCACTCAGACGGCACGGGTGACCTTACCGGAGCGAAGGCAGCGGGTGCAAGCATACACACGCTTGGGGGATCCGTCAACGACTGCCTTAACACGCTTCACGTTGGGTTTCCAGGTTCTGTTGGAACGTCTGTGGGAATGGGAAACCTGAATACCAAATGTAACGCTCTTTCCGCAAAATTCGCACTTTGCCATGATTCGGCACCTCCTTATGACTGCGATTTATGCCTTTTTGAAGATCATAGTCAATGATAGCGTTAAATATAGTAACAGA
The DNA here is from genome assembly GCA_029012165.1 of Oscillospiraceae bacterium. Classification (GTDB taxonomy): domain Bacteria; phylum Bacillota; class Clostridia; order Oscillospirales; family Acutalibacteraceae; genus UBA1425. The sequence continues at coordinate 3,672 of JAQXLO010000156.1, forward strand.
TTCTCAAAAAAATTTCAAGTCTTTTTTGCGGAAATCTTTTATTTTTTTCAAATTGTGCTTGCATTTGCCGTGCAAATACGATATAATGACATAGGATTTAACGAACATTTGTACTGAACGGAGGAATTGTCCATGTCCGACAAAAAGAAAGCCCTCGAAACCGCCCTGACCCAAATTAAAAAAAGCTACGGCGAAGGCGCCGTCATGCGTCTGGGCGAAAACCGCTCCATGAATGTCGCCGCCATCTCCACCGGCTCCATCGCACTGGACGCCGCCACCGGCATCGGCGGTCTGCCCCGCGGCAGGATCATCGAGATCTACGGTCCCGAATCCTCCGGCAAGACCACCCTCGCCCTGCACGTTGTGGCCGAGGCGCAGAAGCTGGGCGGTGAGGCCGCCTTCATCGACGCCGAACACGCCCTCGACCCCGTCTATGCCGAAAAGATCGGCGTGGACATCAACTCCCTTCTGGTCGCCCAGCCCGACGACGGCGAACAGGCGCTGGAGATTGCCGAAGCGCTGGTGCGTTCCGGCGCCATTGACGTCATGGTCGTGGACTCCGTTGCCGCTCTGGTGCCCCGTGCCGAGATCGAGGGGGAAATGGGCGACTCCCACATGGGTCAGCACGCCCGCCTGATGTCTCAGGCGCTGCGCAAGCTGGCAGGCGCCGTGTCCAAAACGGGCACAATCATCATCTTCATCAACCAGCTGCGTGACAAGATCGGCGTCGTCTACGGCTCCTCCGAAACCACCACCGGCGGCCGTGCGCTGAAATTCTACGCCACCATGCGTATGGACGTCCGCCGCACCGAGGCCATCAAGCTTCCCGGCAACGAATTCGTCGGCTCCCGCACCCGTGTCAAGATCGTCAAAAACAAGGTTGCGCCCCCCTTCAAGGAGGCGGAGTTTGACATCATGTACGGCGAGGGCATCTCCCACATCGGCGAGGTGCTGGACTTGGGCGTCAAGCTGGACATCATCCGCAAGAGCGGCGCATGGTTCTACTACGGCGATATGCGTCTTGCCCAGGGTCGGGACAACGCCAAGGAACAGCTGCGCAGCAACCCCGAACTCTGCGCCGAGATCGAGGCGAAGATCCGTGAAAATAAGGATCAGCTGCTCATCTCCGCCAAAGCCGCCAAAAAGGGCGACAAGAAAAAGGAGGACGCCGAGCCGTCCGCACCTGCCGCTCCCACCACCAAGGAAGAGGCACGCTCCAAGCTGGACATCGCCGTGGACGACGATTGATGTATGAAACTGACAGCGAAGAGCGGCAAAAAAGATAAAATACATATTTCCATCGACGGTGTATATCAAACCACCGTCGATGCCCTGTATTTCAGCACCTGCGGCTACAGGGACGGCGACGAACTGAGCGCAGAGCAAGTCGAAACTTTTCTGCGGGACGCCAACACCCGCCGTGCCTTCAACAAGGCAGCGGGACTGTTGTCCTACCAAGACCGCACCCGCAAACAGCTCGTTGACCGGCTGAAGGAGGACTACGGCGAGGACGCCGCCGAAGCCGCCGCCGACCGGCTGGAGGAACTGCGCCTGATCGACGACGACCGCTACGCCGAAGCTTATGCCGCAGAGCTGCTGCGCCGCAAAAAAATGGCGCCTCCCCGCATCGTGCAGGAACTGCAGCGGCGGGGCATCGACCGGGAAACGGCAGCGTTTACCGTGCAGGCTCTTGACTTTGACGCACAAACGTGTATTATAGAACTGTTACAGACAAAATACCGTGGCAAATATGCCGACGAAAAGGGGCTGCGCCGCACGGTGGCTGCCCTGCAAAGGCTCGGATACAGCTACAGCGATATCCGTTCCGCCTTGCGCAGTTTGGAAGAATAACTTTTTGGAGGTACCTTATGCGTATCGGACTGATCTCCTTAGGCTGTCCCAAAAATCAGGTGGACGCTGAAATGATACTCGCTGCCCTGCAGGAGGACGGCTTTGAAATCGTGGACTATGTGGACGGCGCAGATGCCGTCATCATCAACACCTGTGCATTCATCGACGACGCCAAGCGGGAAGCCATCGAAAACATCCTCGACATGGCGGAGCTGAAAAAGGAGGGCGTTATCCGCAAGATCATCGTCACCGGCTGTCTCGTCCAGACGGAGAAGGACGCCATCCTCTCCGAGTTCCCCGAGGTGGATGCCGTCATCGGCATCGGCGCCAACGGCAGTGTGGTGGAGCTGGTGAAAAAAGTGCTGACCGAGGATACCCGCCTGTTTGAGTGTCCCGACCAAAGAGAGATGTCCATGGACGGTCAGCGTGCCCTGACCACTCCCGAATACTGGGCGTACCTCAAGATCGCCGACGGCTGTTCCAACTGCTGTACCTACTGCGCCATCCCCGGCATCCGGGGCGGATTCCGCAGCCGCAGCATGGAAAATATTCTGGAAGAAGCGAAACAGCTTGCCGAAACCGGCGTTCGGGAGCTGATCCTCATTGCGCAGGACACCACCAACTACGGCGCTGACCTGTACGGCGAAAAGAAACTGCCCGAGCTTTTGCACAAGCTGTGCGAAATCGACGGCATCGAGTGGATTCGTCTGCTGTACTGCTACCCGGACAAAGTAACGGACGAGCTGATCGAGACCATGGCGTCCGAGCCGAAGGTACTGCACTACATGGATCTGCCGCTCCAGCACGCAGATGACCGCATCCTCAAAGCCATGAACCGCAAGGGCACTGTCGCCGAGATTCGTGCACTGATCGAAAAGCTGCGCACCGCCATGCCCGACATCGTCATCCGCACCACCTTCATGACCGGCTTCCCCGGCGAGGACGAGGATGCTTTTGACAACCTTGCCCTGTTCGTCAACGAGATGGAGTTTGACCGCATGGGTTGCTTCTCCTTCTCCCCGCAGGCAGGCACCCCCGCCTATGATATGGACGGTCAGGTGGAGGACGATGTGAAGCAGCGCAGGGGCGAAATCCTCATGAACGACCAGTACAGCATCGTGGAGGACAAAAACCTTGCCCGCATCGGCAAAACCTACACCGTCCTTGTGGAGGAGTACGACGCCTACAGCGACTGCTACATCGGCAGAACCTATATGGACGCCCCCGAGATCGACGGCGTGCTGTACTTCACCAGCGGGAAGGAATATGAGCCCGGCGACTTTGCCCAAGTCATCGTGACCGACACGAAGGAATACGATCTTGTGGGCAGAGACACGGCTTCTGTGTAACGGAGGGACTATGAACACACCCAACAAACTGACTGTCGCCCGTATGTGCATCACCCCCGTGTTTTTGGCAGTCCTGCTGCTGACCTTTCCCCACAACTTTCTGTGCGCCGCCGCCATCTTTTCCATCGCTTCCGTCACCGACGCCATCGACGGCAAGCTTGCCCGCAAAAATAACCAGATCACCGTTTTCGGCAAGCTCCTCGACCCCGTGGCGGACAAGGTGCTGACCACGGCGGCACTGCTTGCTTTTTTGCAAATGGGGCTGTGCAATATCTGGAGCGTCATGCTCATTCTCACCCGGGAATTTGCCGTCACCTCCATGCGCCTGATCGCCTCCGCCCAGGGCATCGTGATCCCCGCCAACATCTTCGGCAAGATCAAAACCGCCACGCAAATGGCGTTCACCATCGTGATTCTGCTGTTGGGTGAGCTTTGCGTGTTCGTCCCGTCCTTTGAAGCGTATTTTCCCACCGTTTCCACCGTTCTGATTTGGATCACCGCCGCATTTGCCGTGATCTCCGGCATCATCTACTTTGCGGATGCCAAAAAAAGAATTGACTTTTTTCAATAATCTTCGTATAATAGGTTATTGTAATGACGAGGAAGGGAAAGAGTACCCGTTTGTGCGTGCAAAAGAGAGAAAGCCCTTGCGCTGAAAGGCTTTCGGTACGGCGGCGGCGAAGTGCATCCCGGAGTCGGCGGGAGGAAATGCCCGCCCGGTGGCACCGTTAAAGCCTTTTTAAGTGATAAGTCGGAGTGGAACCGCGTCTCTACGCCTCCGTGACCTTTGGGTCATGGAGGTTTTTTCCGTCCGATTGCAAGGAGAGAAAGTCTATGTTCGCAACATTGCGCGAGGATGTGCAGTGCGTCAAGGATCGCGACCCTGCCGCGCGCTCCTTTTTGGAGATCCTGCTGCTGTACCCGGGACTGCGCGCCATTCGTATGCACCGCAAAGCCAACTGGTGCTACCGCCACAAGCTGTATTTTCTTGCCCGCTGGATCTCCCAGCGTGCCGTCCGCAAAACCGGCATCGAAATTCACCCTGCCGCCACCATCGGCAAGCGGCTTTTCATCGACCACGGCACGGGCGTGGTCATCGGTGAGACCGCCGTCATCGGGGACGATGTGACGCTGTATCAGGGCGTGACCCTCGGCGGCACGGGCAAGGACACCGGCAAGCGCCATCCCACCATCGGCAACGGCGTGATGGTCGGCTCCGGCGCCAAGGTGCTCGGCCCGTTCAAGGTCGGTGACAACAGCATGATCGCCGCCGGCGCCGTTGTCCTCAAGGAGATCCCGCCCAACTGTACCGCTGTCGGCGTCCCTGCACAGGTGGTCAAGCAAAACGGCAAGCGTGTCTCCCT
>JAQXLO010000157.1 GCA_029012165.1 Oscillospiraceae bacterium
GTGGGGGGTTATGCCCTGTTTTGTGCCGTGCTTCTTTGCTTGGTCTTCAAAAAAAAACGACTGCGCCAGCACGAATACAACGATGGCCAGCGCCATGATGTACATAAAAGGACTTTCTTTAAAATTCATAGACTACCCCTAAAAAATCGGGGACTCAAGCGAATCCCCGATCGTGTGCAAAAATTATTTATACATCGGGCCGTAAGCGGCGCAGGCACGGTAGTCCTGCCCCTCCTTGTCCATGCCGAAGGCGTTCCATGCGGCGGGACGGTAGATGTCCTGCTCGGGGACGTTATGCAGGCAGACGGGAATGCGCAGGATGGAGCAGAGGGTGATCATGTCCGCACCGATATGACCGTAGGAGATGGCACCGTGGTTGGCGCCCCAGTTGTTCATCAGGTCGTAGGCGGAGGCGAAGGCGCCCTCGCCGGTCAGACGGGGGGCAAACCAAGTGCAGGGCCATGTGGGGTCGGTGCGATCCCACAGGATCTTGGACACTTCGTCCGGCAGCTTGACGGTGTAGCCCTCGGCGATCTGCATCACGGGACCGACGCCCTTGACGATGTTCAGGCGGCACATGGTGGCGGGCATTTCCGCACGGGTGAGGAAGTGGGAGGAGAATCCGCCGCCACGGAAATAGCCACGGTCGGAGGTGCACCAGTCGGTGGCTTTGAGCATCTTGTCCATGTCCTCTTCGGTGACGTTGAACCATTCCTTCATGACAGCTTTGCCATTTTCATCGGTGCATTCACCGCAGGCGTCCAGACAGCAGGCGCCGGAATTGATGAGGTGGATAAAGCCCTTGGATTCCTTGGCGACACCCTCCAGCTCGTAGCCGGTCACTCGCTTGACCGCTTCGGGGCTCCAGTATGTACGCACATCGGCGAACATCTGGGCACGGTTGGTGAGCAGCTTCATCAACAGCATCGTAAGACCGTTGAGGGTATCGTTCTCGGTGGCGAGGATGTACGGCTCACGGGCGCCGTTCCAGTCGAAGGAGGTGTTGAGCATCGCCTCGGGGAAGTCGCAGTTGGGGTAGAAGTCCGTCCACTGACGCTGACCCTGGAAGCCGGCGGCAATGGCGTTGTGACCCGCCTTTTCTTCTTCGCAGCCATCAGGAAGGTTCGGGTTGCCGTTCATCAGATCCTTGATGATGCACATCATCTTGACGGAGAATTCCCAGTCGGATTCCTTTTCTGCATCGGTCTTGCGGACGAATTCGGGGTTCTTGTCGAAGCCCTCGGGGCAGTGCGCCTTCGTCCATGCCAGCGCCTTCTGATATTCGGCTTCGTCGTAGATGTTTTCGCTCATGCGGCGGATGATCTCCACCTCGTCCACGGATTCGACACGCATACCCAGATATTCCTCGATGAAGTCGGGGTCGATGGAGGAACCGGCAATGCCCATGCAGATAGAGCCGATTTGCAGGTAGGATTTGCCACGCATCGTAGCGGCGGCAACAGCGGCCTTGCCGAAGCGCAAAAGCTTCGTGCGCACATCCTCGGGGATGGTCGCCGCATCGTCCTTGTCCTGTACGTCGTGACCGTAGATGCCGAATGCGGGCAGACCCTTCTGTGCGTGTGCCGCCAAAACAGAGGCAAGATACACGGCGCCGGGACGCTCGGTGGCGTTAAAGCCCCACACGCCCTTGATGGTGGTGGGATCCATGTCCATGGTTTCGGAGCCGTAGCACCAACAGGGAGTGACGGACAGAGTGATGGAAACGCCCTCCTTCTTGAACTGCTTGTCGCAGGCGGCAGCTTCGGCGACACGACCGATGGAGGTATCGGAGATGACGACCTTGACCGGCTCGCCGTTGGAGTAACGCAGGTTTTCCTCATAGAGCTTTTTGACGGCAAGCGCCATGTCCATGGTCTGATCCTCCAGGGATTCACGAACCTTCAAAGGACCTCTTCTTGCGTCGATGATGCGGCGAATGCCGATGACGGGGTACTCGCCGATGAATCTGTTTTCTGCCATAATATTCATCCTTTCTTTCTGCCGATTATATATAAGGCGACGCCGCAAAGGGCAGACGCCATGGTTTACGGATTGTCTGTCGCACGGACGAAGTTTGCGAACGCTTCTTTCCAAGTTTCGGCGTTCTGCGGCTCGTAGGTGCGCAGGGCTTCACTGTGTGCAAGGATTCTGCGTGCTTCGCCGATGTCCCGGATGGCGCCCCGGGCGATCAGCTGGACGGCGATATTGCCCAGCACCGTCGCCTCGATGGGACCCGCCTTGACGGGCAGGTCGCAGGCGTTGGCGGTCATTTGGCAAAGCAGAGTGTCCTTGGTGCCGCCGCCGATGACGTGGAGAACGGTGTATGTTTTCCCGGTGCAGTCGGAGATCTTCTCGAGGGTCTGGCGGTATTTCATGGCAAGGCTCTCGTAGATACAGCGCATGATTTCGCCCACGGTCTGCGGGACATACTGCCCTGTTTGGGCGCAGTAATCCTGCACTCTCTGCGGGAGATTGCCCCGCACACCGAATTCGGGGGCGTCGGGGTCTATGAAACAGCGCAGCGGCTCTGCCTGCAGGGCAAGCTGCTCCAGATCGGCGTAGGAATACTGCGTACCCTCTCTCGCCCACTGGCGGCGGCTCTCCTGAATGAGCCACAGTCCCGTGATGTTTTTCAAAAAGCCCGTGGCGTAGCCGTAGCCGCCCTCGTTGGTGACGTTGATCTCCAGCGACTTCTCGTTGACAATGGGGGCATCCAGTTCCGTGCCGAACAGCGACCAGGTGCCGGAGCTGAGGAAGGCGAAATCCTTTTCCGTGCTGGGTACGGCGCTGATGGCGGACTGGGTGTCGTGACCGCAGACGGCGATGACGGGAACAGGCTGTACGCCGCATTCCTCGCACACGTCCCGGCTGAGCATTCCCGACACGGTGCCGGAGGGCACGATGGGCGTAAACAGGCGGGACGGGATGCCCAGCTTGTCCATGATGTCGTACGCCCAGTCCTTCGTCTCGATGTCCACAAGCTGTGATGTCGTCGCAATGGAATACTCGGTGTGCTGCTCGCCCGTGAGCATATAGGCGAACAAATCGGGCATGAACAGCAGACGCTGTGCCCTGTCCAAAATATGCGGGCGGTATTTGCGCAGGGAGTACAGCTGGAACACGGTGTTCAGCTCCATGAACTGAATGCCCGTTCTTTTGTAAAATTCGTCCTTGGGGACAGAGAGGAACGATTCCTCCACCAGACCCTTGGTGCGGGTGTCCCGGTAATGGACAGGGTTTTCCAAAAGACAGCCGAACTCGTCCAAAAGACCGAAGTCCACGCCCCATGTGTCGATGCCGATGCAGTCAAAGCCGCCGGCAAGCTTGGCTTGCACAATGCCCTGCTTGATCTCGTGGAACAGCCGCAGTACATCCCAGTAGGTGGTGCCGCGCACATCCACGGGGTCGTTGGAGAAGCGGTGCACCTCGGACAGGGTGATCTTTTCCCCGTCAAAGGTGCCGAGGATGGCACGTCCGCTGGATGCGCCGAAATCGAACGCCAGCGCACGAATCGCTTTGTCCATGCGAAACGCTCCTTTCTCAGTTCAGGACAACGCCCTTTTTCAGGATGATGTTGGCATAGATCGCCGTTTCGCCCGTGGCGATGACGGCATATGCCTTTTTGGCACGCTCATAAAAGGCAAAGCGCTCCTCCAGAGCGAACGCCTTGTCGCCCTCGTTGGCGTGCACGATCTTCTCATACTCTGCCCAGATTTCGGGACGGTTCTCCGCATCGCCGTTGTCCATGAGCGCCACGGGCGCTTCCACATAGGTGTCCAGCGGCATGAGTTGGAGGATGGCGTCCAGGATCTCGGGAACGCCGTGACCGTCCAGACGGACAAGACGCTGTGCCATGGAGGCGGCGGGGAAGTTGCCGTCGCCGATGACGATTTCGTCACCGTGCCCCATCTCCATGAGGATCTTCAAAAGTTCCGGGGACAGAACGGGGGAAATATTTTTTAACATAGCCTTTCCTTTCTCAGTCCTTAAAGACCGTCAGCTTTGTTTTTTCATTGACGAGCTTGATGATAAACTTGCACACAAAGATTGCGATCACGCCGTACACGATGCCGAACAGTGCACCGAAGATCACGTCTGTCGGATAGTGGACGTGGACATAAATGCGGGAGAAAGCGATCAGCGCCGCCAGAACATAGCCGGGAACGATGAAGCGTGCCTTCTTGCTGACCGTCAAGCCCGTTGCGGCGGCAAACGCCGAGGAAGAATGGCCGGAGGGGAAGGAGAAGCTGTCGGGACGGGTGACGAACTCCGGGTACACGAACCAGTCCTTCCACACGTCCAAATCGAACGGACGGGGACGGGCAAAGAAGTTTTTCAAAAATACGTTGTTGAAGAAGAACATACAGATAATGGCGCCCGCCACGGTGAAGCCGATCTTGCGGGTCTTTTTGAAGAGCATCAGCACGATGGCCAGCGCAATCCAGAGGATGCCGCCGTCCCCCAATCGGGTCAGGAACACAAGGATGGGCGTCAGCACGCCGGAGATGCCGTAGCCGAAAATCTTTTCGACCCACTCAAAGATCGCCCGGTCGAAGCCGAGAAATGCGGAAAAGTCCATAGTGAAACTCCTTTTGTCCGTAAATAGTTGTTATTATTGTAACACATTTTGGTAGAATTGCAATCGTTTCCGAAAAAAATCTACGAAAATATCGTATGACCTGCCGACAAAAAACAGAACATTTCCCACCCATATTCCTGCAAATTGTACTTGTAATTCCGGCACATTTCCGCTATAATGAAAAGACAACTTGTCAAAGGAGCTGAAACTATGGATCCTATTAAGGTCGATTTCTCCGGCAAAGGCGCAGACCGCGGCAGAGAGATCGTTATCCCGCCCGAAAAAGCGGCGCTGAAAATCGTGCTCTCCGTCGTGTGTTCTCTGCTGACGGGCGGCGTGATTTACTACTTTGCGTTGCCTGCGCTCAATTTCAAAGCGATTGAGTTCTACTATTTTATCGGCGCAGTGATTGCCGCATTCGTGGCGTTCCTCGCTCTGTTTACCGCTGTGTTCAAGCACACCGAGTACGTCCCCTATGTCAAGAAAAAAGCGATCGTACCCGTAATTTTGATTTTGGTGCTGGCACTGGTCGTCGGCGTGGGCTATGTGGTCGGCAGTCAGTTCTTCCGTGCAAAGAGCTACAGCGAGATCATCTCCGTCAAGGAGGATCAGGACTTTGACGCCGACTTCGACGAGCCGGACTTCAAGACCATCCCCAAGCTGGATGAAAGCGCTTCTGCCACCGTGGCGCTCAAGGCCATGGGTGCGCTGGCGGATCTGGATCTGGAATCCCAGTTCAAGGTGTATTCCGGGCTGAAAGCTGCCTCCGCCTATCCCCAGATCAACTACGAACAGCGCCCCGTCCGTCTGGCGACGCTGCAATACGCCAACATTATTAAATGGATCACCAACATGAGCGACGGTCTGCCCGGGTATATCATCATTGACACCGCCAACGAGGATCAGCAATTCGTCAAGCTCGAAAAGCCTATCCGTTACTCGCTGTCCGACCATTTCGGACGCTACGTCACCCGTGTGGTGCGCTTCGCCTATCCCACCTATATGTTCGACAAGCCCTCCTTCGAGATCGACGACAGCGGCAACCCCTACTGGATCGTTGCCCACATCGACAAGACCATCGGTCTGTTCGGCGGTCGGGACGTCAAGGGCATCGTCATTGTGGATGCTGTCACGGGGGAATGCACCTACCACACCATGCAGGAGGTGCGGGAGAGCGCAGAACTGCGCTGGATCGACCGTGTGTATTCCGACGAGCTGATCGTGGAGCAGTACAACTACCACGGCCGCTACGGCAAGGGCTTCTGGAACTCCGTCCTCGGTCAGGAAAGCTGTGTCAAGACCACGGAGGGCAGCAACTACGTGGCGCTGGACGATGACGTGTGGCTGTACACCGGCGTGACCTCCCTCACCAGCGACGAATCCATCGTCGGTTTCGTGCTCGTCAACCAGCGTACCAAGGAGACCCGCTTCTATCGTGTCAGCGGCGGCAAGGAAAGCGCCGGTCAGGATGCGGCAATGGGTCTTGTGCAGGAAAAGGGCTACACCGCCACGTTCCCGCTTCTGGTCAATATCGGCGGCGAACCGACCTACTTCATGTCTCTGAAGGACAACGCTCAGACCGTGCAGCTGTATGCGCTGGTCAATGTGCGCCAGTACAACAAGGTCAAGGTCACCGGCAACACCATCTCCGGCTGTCTGGACAGCTATGTGGAAAGTCTGAAGTCCGTGGGTGTGGACGTGGGCAAGGATGTGGAAAATATCGCCCTGCCCAATGAGGACGGCATCGAAACCGCCCCCGGCACCGCTCCCGCCGAGGAACCCACAGCGGACGTGGTCGGCGCTGTGACCGAGATCCGTTCCGCCGTGATCGACGGCAACACCGTGTATTACCTGCGTGTGACCGGCTCCGCCGCTTACTACGCCGTCAGCGCCGCCGACTGTGAACAGGCGGTCATCCTGAACGTGGGCGACAATATCCGCGCCGGCGCCAAGGGTACCGGCAACATTCGCAGATTGACCGATCTGCAAATCCTTGCCGCAGAGTAACGGCAAAAAAGAATTCACCCTTAAAAATTCGGCTAAGCCTTTTTATAGGCTTGAAAAAATATTTTCAGCAAGCATGGAAGCAGCGGCATGGATAAATGCCTACCGCTGCTTCCGTTTTTCTGCACGGTCGTGTATGCGCTCGGCGACGTAATCCCGTGCGAAGTCACCATTCCATCTAAACTGCACGGGATGGAAGCCGTGCAAAATATTGCACGGGAAAGCCGTTTTACTTTATCCCACCGCAGAATTATCCTACCACATTTTTCTCGGGTAGGATTTTATCCTACTTTATCCTACCTCATCCTACT
>JAQXLO010000158.1 GCA_029012165.1 Oscillospiraceae bacterium
GGGCTTCCTCGCCTCCGCCCTCTGGGATCCGGCTCATAAGCCACCAAAAGCAATACTGTATCGAACGTTTTTCTTTTTTTCAGAAAAATGGGTCACATCTATTTACAACGCAGAAAAATGTGTGAAATTATTTTCGTTTAGGTCTTGCGGGCGGGGGAACATTTTGGTACAATATATTTACTTATGTTTCGGAAAGGGTGCGCTATATGGATAAGAAAGCCTTTTCTCTTGTCAAAGCGTTTTTCAAAGAAAAACCGTGGCAAATTCTCGCAATGATTGTGCTGATGCTTTTGCTGACCTTCGGGGAGCGGGAACTGTCGGATATCCTGACCGATGCGGATTTGGTATATGCGGACTACGGTCTGGCGCTGATCCGCATGATCCTGCAATCCGCCCTGTCCACGGTACTCGTTCTTTCATGGCACAAGCGCAAGGGGGATGCCGCACCGTTTTCTGCGGTGGATATCCTGAAAATCTTTGTGCCCACGCTGTTGATGACGGTGTCGATCACGTTCTGCATGGTGCTGTTGGTGACGATCCCGCTGGGCGTATGGCTGTATCTGCGCACCGACTTTTTCATGAACTTCTACATTACCGGGCGCAGCAACGGCGTTTTCTCCTGTGTGGGCGCCTCTTTTCGAGCGACCAAGGGCATGGCCAAGCGCTACCTTGCATATAATGTCAAGTACCTTTCCTTCTATTTTCTGGTGGAGGTGCTCATGGCGCTGTTTGCCGCCGCACAGGCGCTCAAGCCGATATCGCCGCAGATTTCGGCAGTGCTGGATGGTTTCGACGCAGTCTTTCTGTCCCTGTTCATGCCCTACCGCTACCTGATCAAGTGTGCCTTCTACGATGTTTATCTGCACAAGGAGAAAAAGAATGGCTAAGCAGGCGAACCAAAAGCTGAAAGTGCTGTACCTGATGAAGATCCTTTTGGAAAATACGGATGAGAATCACGCCCTGACGATGGCGGAGATTCTGTCCATGCTGCAAACCTACGACATTGCCGCAGAGCGCAAGAGTATCTATGACGATCTGGAGGCGCTGCGCAGCTTCGGACTGGATATCGAGACCACGCCGGATCGGGCTGTGGGGTACTATATTGCCGAGCGCACCTTCTCCCTGCCGGAGCTGAAGCTGCTGGTAGACGCCGTGCAGTCCTCAAAGTTCATCACGTCCAAAAAGAGCATGGAGCTGATCCGCAAAATCGAGAGCTTCGCCAGCTGTCACGAAGCGTCCCAGCTGCAAGGACAGGTCTTTGTGCAGAACCGCATTAAGACCATGAACGAGAGCATATATTATAACGTAGACTTTATCCACAGCGCCATCTCCCAAAATGTACAGATCGCATTCCGCTATTTCCGATGGGATGTACACGGGGAGCAAGAGCTTCGCAACAACGGCGCAGAATACCACGCCAGTCCCTGGGCGCTGACTTGGGATGACGAGAACTACTACCTGGTCGCCTTTGACGAAGCGCTGAATCGAATCAAGCATTACCGTGTAGATAAGATGCTGCAAATCCGCTTGCTCAAGGAGCCGAGAAAGGGGCAGACAGTGTTTGACAAATTCGACACCGCTGTCTACACCAAAAAGGTGTTCGGTATGTACGGTGGCGAGGAGAAGTCGGTCACACTGCGCTGTCCTGTGGATTTGGCCAATATCATCATTGATCGTTTCGGCAGAGAATGTGTGCGCATTCCCGACGGGGACGGCTTTTTCACCGTGACGGTGCGTGTGTTTGAAAGTCCGCTGTTTTTGTCTTGGGTGTTGGGCTTCGGCGACCGGATCGAAATTTTGCAGCCGGCATCTACCCGTGAAAAACTGCGTACTTTGGCACAGTCTGTTTCGGATGTGTATCAGGGAGGATGACATTGAATTCACAACGTAAGCAGGCCGCAATGTGCGGTGTGTACGATGCACTGCGGCTGTTCCCTTTTTCCATGGCAGTCGGCGTTTGCTCCGGCTTCGGCATTTTGGGCGGATGTGCGGCGGCAGTCGTTTGCATCGTGTGCGGTGCGCTGTTCGGCTTTGCCTTTCTGCCGTCGTGGTGGACACTGCTGCCGATTTATGCTTTGGCGTTCCGCTTTGGCAGCGGCGCCGCATCGGTTGCGGTTTTGCTCGGCGGCGTATTTGCGTTTCTCCTTTCGCTCCTGCCGCAGGAAAAGCGTAAACTGCTGTTTACGCCCTCTGTGCTTGCCGGATTTTGGCTCTCGGCGGCGTTTACAACGACAGCGTTACAGACGACCAACTATTTCGGCATCGGCGCCGTCGGCGGGACGGTACGGGAGATTTTTGCAGACTATATTTCTCTGGGATTTCACCCGAACTGGCGGGGCATCCTGTACGGCACCATCGTGATGGTCGTGCTGATTACCTATCCCCGCAAGTTTAAACAGTTTTCCAAAAAGCTCTCCGCCGCCTTCGTGGCACTGGCGGTTACATTACCGCTGCATTTGGCGCTGGTTCCGAGGGCAGAGGGGTCGCCCGTTGACGAAGTCGGCGCATTTTCATGGCAGAATTTGTTCGGCGGCGCATTCTTTGCGGGGGAGATTCCCCGCTCGGCGGTGCCGGCGATTCTGTGTGCCGGGTTGTCCTTGGCGCTGTTGATGACACGGGAACTGCCTGACAAGCCGATTCAGGGCTTGTCTGTTGCCTCCTTGGGGTGCGGTGCTTTAGGCGGCGTACCTGTTTGTACGGACGGCACGCCGAGAACGGCGCTCTCGGCACTTGTGTGCACTGTGGTAACTGCCGTACTGTATCTTATCCCCGGGCTGTCACGGATGCCCGTCCATGCGTTGGCGGTCGTCCTGATCGTGACAGGGTGGCAAAAGGTGCCTTGGGGTGCGATTGCGCACGCTTTCAAAGGTGGTGTGCGGTCGATTGTATCGTTTATATGTGCCGTTTCGTTGCCTGTACTGCTCGGCGTCCACTACGCCGTACCGCTGTTGGTTGCCGTTTCGGTACTGTTTCCGGATCAAGAAAATAGGAAAGGTTGTCGTTAGTATGTTGTATTCTGTGTTGCATGATCTTTTGTTTTGGCTTCTTGCCTGTGTCGGCACGCCGGCGCTGTGCGCAGTTCTGCTGAAGGTTTTTCAGAACAAGCTTCCCCGTGACAAGGGCAGAGAATTTGCCGTGGACGGCGAAAAGTCTGCCGGGAAGATTCGTGGCGCAGGCTTGGTATTCATCTGCTCGTTTATTGTGTGTGCCCTGCTGTTCGTGCCGGTTTCTTTGGAATTCGGCATCTATTACGCTCTG
>JAQXLO010000159.1 GCA_029012165.1 Oscillospiraceae bacterium
AGGAGTGCCCGCCAGTGCGGCGACCTGTCCGTAGGTGGCGACTTTGCCTTTGGGGATCGTGCAAACAACGTCGTAAATGCGTTCAAATACACCCATTCGCCTCTAAATCCTCCGCCATAATCTGTGCGGCAAACTGCACGCACTGCAAGCAACTGCGCTTTTTGTAGTAGCTTTCCGTGCGTTTCTCGGGCTGTGCGGAATCCTTGTGCGAACCCATGTCGCCCAGCAAATCGGCACAAATTATACTGTCGAACTCCTCCTTGAACCGGTCGGCAAGCGCTCTCGTTTTCGGGTACATCTCGACTTTGCAGTCGGGTGAGTCCGTCCCGTAAACCATGCCGGCAACCATGCCCATGCCGCTCACGGCGCCGCATACATAGCGCAGTCTCGCAAACCCGCCGCCCATCGGGCAGGACAGTTTCAGCACAGTCGCCTCGGGCAGTCCCATCACGTCCGAAAACGCCGCTGCTACCGCCTGTGCGCAGTTGTAGCCTTTGGTAAAGTATTCCCCGGCTTTGTCGATGTATTCTTGCTTTGTCATGATGAACCTCCTGTTGTGGATTCAAATTCTTTCGTTAGGACATTTCTCTCCTGCGAGGTAGTGAATATACAATACCACAGATCTATAAATAAAACAAGCTGTCCTCGATTCGGGATATGTAAATATGTAAATACAACAAAAATAAGCTCTTATCAGAAAATTGTGGGTTAGTGCTTCGCACCGGGGAACCCCCGGCGAGGGTTCCCCACGTCAAAACAGTCCCCCGGCCTGGTTTGCCTCCCCTCCGGCGCTTGGCGGTTGGCAGGGCACTACCGCCCCATTGGGGTGTGCGGATTGCGAAGTAAGTTTTTTTGTCGGGTTGCACAGAAAGACCGCCGACTTGCTAACGCAAGTCAAGGGATTTATGTGTAAGCTGACGGAATAAGATTCAAGCAAGGCGTGTGCCGCAATTGTGCGGTATTGCCAAGAATTTCGCCGACTGTGGTCGGCGACCAAAGGCGCCGCCTTTGGAATCCGCAAGCCTTCCCAAAGGCTTGACCGAAACTTTTTATCCCCAAATTATCCATGATGAACCATAATTCTGCGGTGGGATAAAGTAAGACGGCTTTCCCGTGCAATATTTTGCACGGCGTTTTTAGAGTTTCCGTCAAGGGGTGGCGGTAAAAGGCTTTCCTTGTTTGCAGTGCGGCAAGGCGTGGCTTGCCAAGAGGGCAGTGCGCCGGATAATGGTCGGGATATCACAGCTGCATGGCTGCAATAGTATCCGTGTAACGCACCTGAAAAAACAGCGCTTTGTCGGGATGCATGCCCGTTCGTTCCGGATTTCTGTCCGTTCATTCCGAAACGCTTGCTTTTTGTGGTCTTATCCTGCATAATGGAGACAAACACACTCCAAGGGATTCTTGAAGGAGGCATATCAGGACATGAAAAAAAGCATCTCGACTTTACTGGCGGTGTTGATTCTCTTTTCGACCTTGGCACCTGCGGCGACTGCCGCTGAGAATGCTGTGCAAGCGACGCTTTATCCCGCCGCACAGATCACGCAGTGCAGAGCGCAGGGGAAGGATTCTTCCTATATCGCAACAAATGACCATATTCTTTACCTGAACGGCAGTTTGTCTTCCGGGAGCAGTGCAAACAGTTCCTATATCCCCTCTGGGTATTCGCCCACGGCGGAACCGCTCTGCAACGCATATACCTATTCGGAATACGATTCCGTAAACAGCTTTGCCACGTTTCAGATGCCTCCGGAGGATGCCATGACGGGTAACTACTATCTGCAAGTGGGGAACTATACAGACTTAAAGAACAGCCCGGTGGAAATCGTTTTATCGTTGGAAAACACCATAATCCGCCCCGGCGATTGCTTCATTGCGGACAAGCTGGAGATCCGATCCGTCACCCAGGCCGGCGTCGATGTCACAGAAAACTATTCTGTGACGGACGGTATCCAAAACAAAACATGGTACAGTGCGGGCAAGAACACACGGGCTATTGCCAAAATTCAAGGTCCCATGCCGGCAGTCGGCTCCACCCTTTGTATTCAGCTTTATCTGCGCACCATCGGGGACACGACAGAAGCCTTCCTGCACGGTGTGGCGGTGGAGGAATACATAAATATTTGCATCAGGACGATTGACAAAACGATGCTCTATGCGCTGTGCAACTATGAAAAAGAGGCAAAACGTACTGTCGAAGAATTTGACAATGCGGCGCAATACACGGACTACCTCTCGGCACTGGATGCGGCGTGGGAAGTATATGAGCGTGCCGACGTCGGACAGATCGCCATCAACAAAGCGTACGAAACGCTGCGTTACCTTGCACCCGGACTGAAAAGCAGCCTGCAATTCGGGGAAAACGTGTGGGGCTGGTTCGATGTCCCGAAAAGGACACTGACAATGACGGGAAGCGGAGCAGTGGATTTTGCGGGAGAAACGCCGATTCAAGCGCAGTACATCGAGAATATTGTGCTCACCGAAGGCATCCAAGAGATCCGCAAGCTGGCGATCGACGGTGCAAAAACGACCAAGATCAGCATTCCCGCATCGCTGAATTCCATCAGTTCCGGCGCCCTGTCCGACTTCGCTTCTTTGCAGGAAGTGGAGGTAGATCCGTACAACTATTTCTACGCCTCGCCGGACGGCATACTCACCGACAAGCAAGAAAAGACGATCCTTTTCTTCCCTGCGGGATATGCGGACACCGACGTCTATCCGATTCCGAAAACATATACCCAGATTGGAGAGAAGGCCTTTGCGGGGACGCACACATTCACCGGCGTGATCGCCCACAACGGGATCACATCCATCGGCGCAGATGCATTCGGTGCCGATCTGGCGGTGCAGTGCATGGAGAATACGCTCACGCACAAGTATTGCGTACAGAGCGGTGTTCGTGTCGAAACCGTGCCCGAGCGCACCAGCGTGCTGACGCTGGATCAATGCAACGGAACCGTAGAGCGGACAACCTATGCGTTTGACTATTACGGAAAGGTCGTGGAAGGGGAGGACGGCACCAAGCAGGTAGTCGGCGAATATGTGACGCCGGTCGTGGATTCGGTCAAATCCCCCTCGATGAAGAATTACGAGTTCCTCGGCTGGTTTACCCAACAGGAGGGCGGTGCCGAGGTAACGGTAAAGAATTTGGTGCTCTCGGAGGACAGGACGCTCTATGCGCACTGGAAGAACAACAACCCCTCAACGTATTATATCTACTATAATGCAAACGGCGGAACCGGTAAGCCTGCGACGCAAAGGAAGCATTGGGGTGTGGATATCTGCTTGTCCACGCAGATCCCGTCCAAAACGATCACGGTCACGCTGGATCCGTGCGGCGGAACGCTTGCGCAAAACAGCGTGAGCTACGTCTGTACATTTTTGGGCTGGGAAGCGTCTTTAGCGGATAAACGGATTTATATGCCCGGGGAGATCTATACCGAAAATGAAAGTATATATTTATATGCGCAGTGGGATACACAGCGGTTCGGCAAGCTGCCGACACCGAAAAGGGATGGGTACACATTCCTCGGCTGGTACAGCAAGGCGACGAACGGCCAAAAAATAGAAGCCGACACGACAGCGTACCCAAACGTCACGATCTATGCCTACTGGATAGCGAACGATGAAACCTATATCCAGTACAACTATACGCCCAACGCATCAGACGACACCGGGGATTTCCCCATGATCCAGTCGAAGCCCATCGGGACGGACGTGCAGATCACAGATGCGATTCCGCAGAAACACGTCAGTGTCTGGTTTAGCGAGTGCGGAGGCACGATTTCGGAGCCGGAAGAATCCTTGTATAAATATGCAGCGGAATTCATCGGCTGGAATACGCAGCCGGACGGAAGCGGTGAAATGTATCTGCCGGGGCAGACCTGTTCCGTGGACGAACCGCTGATGCTCTATCCCCTGTGGAGGTACCCCACGCTGGATGCGATCCCGACGCCGGTCAGGGAAAACTACACGTTCCTTGGCTGGTTCGAGGAGGAAACGGATGTGCCCATCACGCCCGGCAGGACAGTGGACAGAAACCTATATTACTATGCCCAGTGGGAGCAGTATGATGGATATGTGGTGCTCTACAATGCCAACGGCGGATTAAACCAGCCGGAAAAGCAAACGAAGTCGGCAACGGAAGATCTTGTGCTCTCCGAAAAAGTACCCACAGCACCCATCACGCAGGTACGGTATAAACCCGGTATATACGGCACGCTGGAGCAGGATGTGATCGAGTATATTCCGCAGTTTCTGGAGTGGAACACACAGCCGGACGGCACAGGCCAGAGCTACCACCCGGGCGATGTGTATACAGAGAATGAAAATATGACACTCTATGCCATCTGGGAAAAGATGTATTTTGAGCTGCCGGTGCCGCAAGTTCTGGAGATGTACAAGCAGTACACCTTTGACTATTGGTACGAGGAATACTATCAGGCGGAAACAGATGAAGATGTGCAGATACGCATCGAGCCGAATACACAGGTGCGCTGTGTTTATGCGCTTTATGCGCATTGGTCCAAGTCGGAAACGTACACCATCGCCTTTAACGCAAACGGAGGCACGGGTGCGCCGGCGGAACAGAAAATAAAATCGGGCGAAACGAACCCGCTTTCCGCACAACAGCCGCAGCGATCCTTTGTAGTTCAGTTTAATCCCAACGGCGGCTCCCTCACAAGCCGGTCGCTGACATTTGACTGCCGGTTCATCGGCTGGAACACGATGCAGAACGGCGACGGCATTGCGTACAAGGGCGGGGATGGCATCACACCGACCGGCAACATGACCCTCTACGCCCAGTGGGGGTACCCGCAGATCGTGCTGCCGGAGCCTGTTTTGGATGGATACACCTTTGTCGGGTGGTACACCGAGCGCACTGGCGGCACAAAGGTGGAAAAGACGGATCTGGTGGAAGCCGACCGCACATTGTATGCCCACTGGAGCCAAGTCCCGACCTATGCGGTGACCTACCACGGCAACGGCGGCACCGGCAATGTGGCGGATGTGCAGATCAAGACCGAGGACGAACCGTTGATCCTGACGGAAACCGTGCCCGCAAGAACCCACACGGTGCGCTATGACCCGTGCGGCGGCGCTTTGTCGGTGAAGAGTCAGGAGTATGACCTTCGCTTCACAGGCTGGAATACGGAGAAAAACGGCGGCGGGATCCAGTACCGAGGAGGACAGACCTATTCCGCCAACGCACCGCTGACCCTGTATGCACAGTGGGAGATCCCCACGCTTGAGATGCTGCCCACACCGGTGTATGTCGGGCGCTATTTCGACGGCTGGTACACGCAGAAGGACGGCGGCACCGAGGTCACACAGGATGCGCAGATCACCAAGGACATGACCTTGTACGCCCACTGGAAGGATCTTTCCTACAGCTTCAACAACTGGTCGCCCTCCATTTCCGCAGCGACCTACCGTGCCGCTTTCGGCAGCAGCACCATGACCGACCGCCTGAGTGCGGTGATCGCATCCATGGTCTACCCCAACAGCGGCATCTGCTACGGCATGGCGACCACGGCGATGCTCATGATCCCCGGCGGCAGGGTGCAGACCGACTCCTTCGGCGAAAGTGCCATTTGGGACTTCTCCTTCCGCAAGATCGGCGACTACACCAACGGTGCAATGACGCTGGAAAACTTCATCAAGCAGATGCAGGTCTCCCAGTATTCAGCGAGTGCCCAGAACAGCATTAAGCGGGACACGGATGCGCTGATCCGCACCGTGCAGGACGGCAATATCGTGCGCATCAGCATCACGAAAAACAAGCAGGGTCATGCACTGGTGGGCTACAAGCTGACCAAGGTTTCCGACGATCGGCTGCGTCTGTTTGTCTACGACTGCAACCACAGCGGTGACTACACACGCTACATCACCCTGCAAAAGACCGGCAGCACATGGCGCTGGTCCTACGACATGGGCAACGGACTGGGCACATGGTCGTCCGAGACGGGCGTGATCGGCTACCAGACCTATGCGGATGTCGAGGCGATCTGGAACAATATGGGCAGGCTGATCTATGCCACCGGCGGCAAGCAGGAGCACTTGATGATCGTGCAGGCGGAGCGGTTTGCGCTGTACGATGGCGAGGGGAAATACATCGCCACCTATGACGGCGGCTTTACGCAAAATGCGCTGAACCTGCAGGAGATCACCGTGGAGTGTACCGAGCTGAGCGAACAGGCGAATACATGGCACCTGTTCTATCTGCCGGCCGATACCGTAACGGTTCGCAATCTCTCCGGCGGATCGTTCCATGCGGAGCTGATCGACCTGAACTACGGCGCCATTGCCGACACCACGGCGGACACGGTACTCTTTACCGTCCGTGACGTCTGCGAAGCGGCCGGTGCAGACGGCAGCGTCGGCGGCAAGGTGTGCCGCACGAAGATTTCCGACAGCATGGACAAGAGCTACACATACGCCGTGCAGATGTTCCCCGGGCAGGAGGAAAACGGCGATTGCGTTTCCGGCAAGTCGGACAAGCCCATGGAATTCTCTTTGGAAAACGGCAAGGTATTCGCCGGATTCATTGAAAACCTTTCCCTGCGCAGCAGCACCTATACCCTGCGCTACGGCGAGAGCACCGTACTGTATGTGGAAACGGATAACCTGCCCGACGGCACGAAGGTGATCTGGACGTGCGAGGACAAGACGGTTCGTCTGGAACCCGCTTCTGACGGCATGAGCTGCCGTGTGGTTTCCGTAGGCAACGGCAATGCGCAGATTTGCGCCACCATCGTGGACAAGAACGGCACCGTGCGCAAGCGTGCGGACGGTCAGGATGCGGTGGCGACACTGAACATGAAGTCCAAGGTCAACCTCTTCTGGGTGGTGGTGTCCTTCTTTAAGAACCTGTTCCGGATCAGCCGAGAGCAGTAAACGAAGAACCGGCCTTTTTAAAGGTTTGCCGGACTGCCGAAAAAAATCCGGCGAAAGTTTGGTTTTACAAAGCGAAAGCCCCTCCCTCGCAGGGAGGGCACGCCAAGGTTCCCCGGTGCAAAACACAAATCCCACAAATTTCCGTGAGGAGCGAAATTATCCGTGGATAAACCACAAAAAGGCTGCGGTGCACGCTCAAGAGCATACGCCGCAGCCGGGAGTTATCGGCAAGATATTGCCAAAATAGGAAAGGAGAAACGGTATGGATTGGAAACAGATCTTCGGAATCCTTCTCAACGCACTGCAGGCAGTTCCCGAGGGCGTCAAGAATTCCTTCTTTGCCTTCGTGGAGATGCTGCGTAATCTCTTCCGCTGATCAGCGGTAACGCAGCTCAATGTCCAGCGTAAACAGTCCCTCATCCGAGATGCTCGGATGCATGGAGCCGTCGTATTTTTCGGCGGCTTTTTTGATGTTTAAAAGTCCGAAACCATGGGATATTTTGTCCGCCTTGGTGGTTTCGATGGCACCGTCGTGGATGTGTACACTTTGGCAGATGGGATTGCAGATGCGCAGGTACACCCGGTTCTCCTCCTGCTTCGAGGCAACGGTGATGGTACAGCCGCCTATTTTTTTGCACGCCTCGATGGCGTTGTCCAATGCGTTGGAGACCATGGCGCACAGGTCCACGTTTTCGATGCCGTGCTGCGGAAAAGCGCCGTCCCACTGAATGGTGATGCCGCTGGCGGATGCCTTGGACTGCTTGTCGCTCAAAATGGCGTCCAGCAAAAAATTGCCGCTGTAAAATTCCTGTCTGGTGGCGGAGAGATCTCCGTCCAGCGACTGCATAAATTCCAGCGCTTCCGCCGTTTTGCCGTCCTGCACAAGATCCCGGATGCACTGCATATAGTTCAGGCAGTCGTGGCGGAAGGCGTGCATATCCCGGTTGCGCTTTTGCATTTCTTCGTAAAAGCGCACCTGCGCATCCAGCTGGTTTTTAACAAAATTCCCGAAATACCGGGAGCGGATCAGGTGGTGAAGAACGTAGGGTATGGCGGTGAAAAAGATGACGGTGAACAAAATCAAAAGCGTGGCGGTCAGCCGAACGTCTACACGCAGTGCCGGCGGGGCAAACAGCAGCCAGATCAGCACAAAGTAGGACAAAAACAGTCCCGAGCACAGCAGAAAGACCGGCGTCGTGATGAATGCCGCCCAGTTGCTAACGGCGTGCTTTGCGGTGCGCACGCACCAGAGTGCCGCCAACACGCACAAAACCGCACGAAACAGAATGTCGATGCGCAGGCTCGCAGCATACATCTCGATGTCGGCCAGATCGAAGTCAACGGGGTATTTCAGCAGCACCGCCAGATAGCTGAGCCCTGAGGAGACGATGCGGCAGGCGAGGGTAACGGCATAGCACTTCAGGTCGATCTTGCGGTACAGCAGGGTGATAAACAGGTAGTGCGGCAGAACCGTGAGCAGATACGACAGCACGGAAACGGTGAAGGAATCCCCCAGCGTGTCCACATACAGGGCGATGCAGTTCACCGCCCAAACGCCGCAGCCGATGAAGAGAAAATTGCGTTTTTTTCTGTAGGGCGGAATTTTCCAAACGGCGTAGATGCACAGTGCGCACAGCAGCAACAGCAGGGCATCGTTGAAAAAGCCGAAGATGGCGCGCAGCAGAAGAGAGTCCTCCATGGCGTCCTCCTATCCTTTGAAATTCCAGATGTAGTCATTGCGCTTCTTTCTGTATTCCGAAATCTGGCGCTTGCTGATGGGGATCTTTTCCCCGTTTTTCATGGTGATGGTCTTGCCGTCGTCTCGATCAACAAACGCAAAGTTGACGATATAGGAACGGTGCGGACGGAAGAATATATCGGACGGCATGAATTTCTCGATGTCCGAGAGCAGATACGGGTACTCCCGTGTGTCGTGCACCAGACGGATGAGCACGCTTTTTTTGCACGCTTCGATATAGAGGATCTCCTTGGTGGAGAGGATGTCGTTGCTGCCGTCCCGGCGCAGACACAGCCGTGCAAACATGGCCGAGGAACGGAACAGGCTGTCCAGCGCATCGTAGAGCTTTTCCTTTTCGACAGGCTTCACGAGAAAGCGAAAGGCACGCACACCGAACGCATCGTAGACGATCTCCCGGTAAGCGGTCAGAAAGATGATCGCCGCATGGCTCTGCTTTTCACCCCGCAGTCTGCGTGCGGTTTCCAAGCCGTCGATGCCGTCCATCTGGTAGTCGAGAAAATACAGATCGTACTTTTCATCGGTGTGCAGAAGCGATTCGCCGCTCAGGAATCTGTCACATTGCAGCTCGCAGTTGTTTTCAAAAGCATAGTCCCGAATCAGTTCGCACAGCGCCTGGATACAGACGGGTTCATCATCGCAGATCGCAATTCGCATAGAAACGCCTCCCGTTATCGTTTAGGCCATGCCGCACAAATTGCGGCGCACACCCTATGGGAATATTTTACCATAGACGGTATGCCGTTTCAATAGCCGGAACGTCCGTTCGTTCCGCATTTGCGCCCGTTCATTCCGATGGGCGGGCTTTTGCGGCACTTTGCCGAAAAAACGATTTTTCGGTTGCAAAAATAGAATGCGAATGCTATTATGTATGTGTGATTCTTATTTTTATCGGAAGGACGAGAGAACCACCATGCAAAACTATCAGTGCCCGAACTGCGGCGAAATTTTGCAGGCAAGCGCAAATTCTGTCATATGCTGCCCCGCCTGCGGCACCACTTTGGCCACGCCCTCGGAAAGTTTGCCTGCGGATGTTCCGCAAGAGGGCGAAAAACAGACCGCCTCCCGCAAGCCGGGTCGAACAAAAGTCGTGGCGCTCGTTCTGCTGGCAGTCCTGCTTTTGGGCGGCGGGACGATCTTTGCGCTGTGGCAGTGCGGCGTTTTCCCTGCAAAAAAAGAAACTGCAGCCGTCTCCGAGGAAAACAAAGACAAAACCGCAGACGTTATCGAAAAAGAATTCAGGGAGTTCTATGCCCTGTACCAGCAGTGGTTTAACCTGAATTACATATTCGATCATATGCAGGACACCACAAACGCTGCAAGCCGTATTTCCGAAGAAGAAGGAGTCTGTGTCGAATATACACTTTATAAAATGGGTAAAGACAACATACACTCCCTGCAGGACTTGAAGCAGGCGTTTATGCCCTACTGCACAGAGGAATACTATGACGATTTTGCGTATTTAACTCACCCCGTTGAGGAGACCAACTTCCCGGTACACTATATCGAAAAAGATGGAGATCTTTATTTAGAAACGCTTCCCACGGGTTGGGAGCCTGTAGAACCGTTTCCGGAAACGATGGTTGTAAAGAGAATTGATGACAAACGGTACACGGTTACCGTTGAAGCTAATTCCTACAGCGGTCCGATAGAGTATTCTGTGGAAATCGTCTGGACAAGCCAAAAGCAGTCGGACGGCACGTGGAAATTCTGTGCGGAAAATATGGAAGAGTTGGGCGCAAAGAAAGTAGTGCGAGCCGTACACGGTAACAGCGTTTCAGTATATAAAAACCCTGACCAAAACAGCACCGTCACTATGACGATTGCCAATGGAACACAGGTGATTGAGAAAAAGGGAGAAGGAGATTGGGCGGAGATTCAAGATAAGGAGAAAGAATTTACCGGCTGGGTCTTGCAGGAGAATTTGCTGTATCTTTACGAGGTCGAAGAAGAATCCGAAGCGGCTCATGAGACAGAGAATACATCGGAAAAAAGTGACGACTGGCGCACGGCATACAGTGCATATCTGCATAAGGCTTTGCAGGACGGAACCTATACGTCCTCTGCCTACTTCCGGCTGTGCTACATTACCGGGGACGATATCCCGGAGCTTGTCGTGGCGGAGGGCAGCGGACACATTTCAGCGGTGAATATCTTTACCTGTCGAGGCACAGAGGTGGTTCAGCTGGACGAGAGCCACGGCGGATACGGTTCGCTCTATTACAGCCCCTATGAAAATGTACTGGTACTGCACAACTACATCAACGGCGATCCCCGCACCTACACCACCGTTGCGGATGTCGGCGCCGAGGAGGGGAAATGGCAGTGCGCGTGGTACGAGGATGAGGACACCTGCTGGGAAGTGAACGGCGTGGAAGTGTCGCAAAGTGTGTTCGAGGAAGCCTATCAAGAGAACGTGCCGCAGGTGCTCGGCGCTTTCGATGGAGAAATTGCCTCCCCGCTCACCGAGGAGAACATCGACAGCGAAATGCGTGTGCCGCAGGAAGTCGGCTTCTATCTTGTCAACACGAAAAAAGATGACCTGCGTGTGCGGTACACACCGAGCGCAGAAACGGAGGATTCGGTGGTCGGCTTTCTCCCCAAGGGTACACGGGTGTATGTGTCTGCGTGCCAGGGCGACTGGGCATTTGTCCGTGTGGGCGATGTGAGCGGATGGGTCGCCAAAAGCTTTTTGCAGCGCATCTCCTGAGAACAGTTTGGAAAAGACGGCAGTTTCCCGTACAAACAGGGCATAGTGTACAAAACCTTTTTAGAACATGGCGGCAATTTTTTTCAAAAAAGTATGGAAATCCATAGAATAATCTGTTATAATACGGTGTGAGCGTGATATTTGCGGTATTTTCGCTCAGTCAAAATCGTTTAAAAGCAAAATCTATAAAAACACGGAGGTTATCCCAATGGCAAAGAAGTATGTCTACCTGTTCAGCGAGGGCAACGCCAATATGCGTGAGCTCCTCGGCGGCAAGGGCGCCAACCTTGCCGAAATGACCAACATCGGTCTGCCGGTGCCCCAGGGCTTCACCATCACCACCGAAGCCTGTACCGCTTACTACGATGACGGCCGCAAGATCAACGATGAGATCATGGCGCAGATCGACGAGTACATCGTTAAGATGGAAGGCATCACCGGCAAAAAGTTCGGCGATGCGGAAAATCCGCTTCTCGTTTCCGTCCGCTCCGGCGCCCGTGCATCCATGCCCGGCATGATGGACACCATCCTCAACCTCGGCCTCAATGAGACGGTCGTGGACGTTATGGCAAAGAAGTCCAACAATCCCCGTTGGGCTTGGGACTGCTACAGAAGATTCATCCAGATGTATTCCGACGTCGTTATGGAAGTCGGCAAGAAATACTTCGAGCAGCTCATCGACAAGATGAAGGAAGAAAGAGGCGTCAAGCAGGACGTCGAGCTGACTGCGGACGACCTGAAGGAGCTTGCCTCCCAGTTCAAGGCCGAGTACAAGGCCAAGATCGGCAAGGACTTCCCCGCCGATCCCAAGGAACAGCTCAAGGGCGCTATCGAAGCCGTGTTCCGTTCCTGGGACAACCCCCGTGCAAACGTATATCGCCGTGACAACGACATTCCCTACAGCTGGGGTACCGCTGTCAACGTACAGATGATGGCGTTCGGCAACATGGGCGACGACTGCGGCACCGGTGTTGCGTTCACCCGTGACCCCGCCACCGGCGAAAAGGGTCTGATGGGCGAGTTCCTGACCAACGCGCAGGGCGAAGACGTGGTTGCCGGCGTCCGTACTCCCATGCCCATCGCACAGATGGCGGAGAAGTTCCCGGAAGCTTACGCACAGTTCACCAAGGTTTGCGCCATCCTGGAAGATCACTACCGTGATATGCAGGATATGGAGTTCACCGTGGAAAAGGGTCAGCTGTATATGCTTCAGACCCGTAACGGCAAGAGAACCGCAAAAGCCGCTCTCAAGATTGCCTGCGACCTCGTGGACGAAGGCATGATCGACGAGAAGAAGGCTGTCGCTATGATTGATCCCCGTAACCTCGACACCCTGCTGCATCCCCAGTTCGACGCCAAGGCACTCAAGGCGGCAACACCCGCTGGCAAGGGTCTGGGTGCATCTCCCGGCGCCGCTTGCGGCAAGGTCGTCTTCACCGCTGAGGATGCCGAGGCTTGGAACGCCAGAGGCGAAAAGGTCGTTCTTGTCCGTCTCGAGACCTCTCCCGAGGACATCACCGGCATGAAGGCTTCTCAGGGCATCCTGACCGTCCGTGGCGGCATGACCTCCCACGCAGCCGTTGTTGCTCGTGGTATGGGTACCTGCTGTGTTTCCGGCTGCGGAGACATCAAGATGGACGAGGAAAAAAAGCAGTTTGAACTCGCCGGCAAGGTTTACCACGAGGGCGACTACATTTCCATCGACGGTTCCACCGGCAACATCTATGACGGCATCATCCCCACCGTGGACGCCGAGATCGCAGGCGAATTCGGCAGAATCATGGAGTGGGCGGACAAGTACAGAACCCTCAAGGTTCGTACCAATGCCGATACACCCGCAGACGCAAAGAAGGCTCGTGAGCTTGGCGCAGAAGGCATCGGCCTTTGCCGTACCGAGCATATGTTCTTCGAGGCAGAGAGAATCGCCGCTTTCCGTGAGATGATCTGTGCCGACACCGTCGAAGAGAGAGAAACCGCTCTGAACAAGATTCTGCCCTATCAGCAGGGTGACTTCGAGAAACTGTACGAGGCGCTCGAGGGCTGCCCCGTCTGCATCCGTTTCCTTGATCCGCCCCTGCACGAGTTCGTGCCCACCGAGGAGGCCGACATCAAGGCGCTGGCAGAAGCACAGGGCAAGAGCGTTGCAGACATCAAGAATATCATCGCTTCTCTGCATGAGTTCAACCCCATGATGGGTCACAGAGGCTGCCGTCTGACCGTCACCTATCCCGAAATCGCAAAGATGCAGACCAAGGCTGTCATCCGTGCCGCGATCACCACCAAGAAGAATCATCCCGACTGGAACATCGTTCCCGAAATCATGATTCCGCTGGTTGGCGAAGTCAAGGAGCTCAAGTTCGTTAAGGACATCGTTGTGGCTACCGCCGATGCGGAAATCGCCGCCGCCGGCATCGACCTCAAGTACGAAGTCGGTACCATGATCGAAATCCCGAGAGCCGCTCTGACTGCGGACGATATTGCCAAGGAAGCTGAGTTCTTCTGCTTCGGCACCAACGACCTTACCCAGATGACGTTCGGCTTCAGCCGTGACGACGCCGGTAAGTTCCTCGGCGCATACTATGATCAGAAGATTTACGAGAACGATCCGTTTGCCAAGCTTGACCAGACCGGCGTCGGCAAGCTCATGGAGATGGCTGTTGCTCTCGGTAAGAAGGAGCGCCCGTCCATCCACTGCGGTATCTGCGGTGAGCACGGCGGCGACCCCGTTTCCGTTGAGTTCTGCCACAAGATCGGCCTCGACTACGTTTCCTGCTCTCCCTTCCGTGTTCCGATTGCCCGCCTCGCCGCCGCTCAGGCTGCTATCAAGGGCTAATAGCTAACCCAATAACGAATCCCCACCGAGCATTCGGTGGGGATTGTTTTTCATAATAAACTGTGTTATAATGAAGAAAAACAAAAGGGGCACATATGATGGCAAAAATCGTCAAAATGGAAAAAGTACAGCTTAAAAACAATCCCCAAATAAAGGAAGACTTAATTCAAAG
>JAQXLO010000160.1 GCA_029012165.1 Oscillospiraceae bacterium
ATACTTCTTCCACTGCTGCTTATACGTCTGTTTTTCTTCTTCTGTCCATTTACCCTCGTCGTTCTTTTCACCGGACTTGATTTTCGTGTTGACGCCCAAATGAAATTTCCAGTCTCCGTCGTCATTCTCCGTATAGAACTCCACAGGAAGTTCTATGGGAAGCTTAACGGAAAGCTCTCCGTCTCCCACATAGGGTACATCGGAGCCTAAGGACAAATTCAAGGAGCTGTTGATTTTCAGGCCGAAATCATCCGGGTCGACTGCCTTATCTTTATAGAACTTTAAATTGACGGGCGTTTTGACATAGCCCATATCCGGCGTATATACCCGGATTTCCACACCGCCGCCTTCGGAAAATTTCTGGATTTCTACGCCCTGAATCGTTGTCGTGGTGCTGGATGCAATCTTTTTATTGCCTTGCCAAACCTCGATGGATTTCACCCCGTCCATAGAGTTCGGCACGCAACTCAAATCAAATTTTCCGTCCCCACGCACACCAAGGACGGAAGCATCCGACAGGCTGATGGATTTCGTCTTTGTCAAAATATCCATGCCGAATGGCATTGTGCTGTTGATATATTTTGCGGATTTCAGTTTATACGCACTCTCTTGGTCACTATCCTTGTAAAGAGTCACGATATCGTATCTGTTTGCATTCTTTGTGTAGTTTGTTCCCGCATTGCTGAAGGTGATATAGCCACTCTTCTTTGCGGTAATGGTAGGTTGCCCAAGCGTTAAAGCCTTAAATACTGCCAATCCGTTCTTGTCCGTTTTCTCCTCTGCATGGTTTCCCGTACTGTTCCAGGTTACCGCAGCGTCTTGGATGGGATTACCAAACTTATCTATTACCAAAATGCCGTACTCATCCTGCGCAAAGGATCGGGTAACGAGCAGTTTGCCGGAGCTGCCATCTCCCGGACCGTGTACAGATGAAGAGATTTCAGAGGTCAGATTAAAATTGAAAGCCGGCCGAACGCCCACATCCGTGTAGCTGACACCATAGTCGTCGCTGGCTTCACCGCCGGGCCTGACACTGCAGGCATCACCAGAATTGTTGCTGGCAGAACGGAGCCACCAGAGAGAACATTTGTTCCCTTGCTTGTCCGTATAGCTGTCACCTACATATAACCCTTGGCTCTTTGCATAATCCGTGCCGGATGCACGGCGGTTCACATCGTATCCTCCTTCCGAGGAAGAGAAGCCGTAGCTCGTGTTGACCATATCCCCCCAGGTCAACAGGGTGATTTTGTCCGTTGTGGATGCGCTGTCATATTTCGAATAGCTTGGAGAATAAGCCTTGTTCTCTCTGGTCTTTGCCGTAATCAGAAGCTTTTCGCTGTCACTAAATGCTGTATTATAAAAATCCTCATTTAGCCACGTACGCAGACTGCTCTGCGCATAGTTGTTGGCGTAATGTGTTCTGGCAGAATCGCCCCAAAACTTGTAACCAAATACATACATTTCGGATAATATATAGTTATTATACGCTTGGCTGTCGATGATGTTTTCACACAGCACCAGACCCGTGGCAGGGTCCAGCACACGCCAAGTCAAAAGTTCATACAGGAACCAGTATGTATTGCCATAGATATAGCCGTTATCAACCTGATATGTAATGGATGTACTTGTTGTGCTCTTATGGTTTGTAAAATAGCTGCGGTAGGTGTCAAAGGTGACGCCGCGGTAGTAGCTGCCGTTCAGCGCCACATCGCAGTAGCGCATATAATCCGAGGGCTGCCCGGAGCCATCAGCCAAGTCCCAACCGCTGCCGCTGTAATAGCCGTAGGATTTCCAGCCGGTTGCACGGGCATTCAGGGCAGCAACCGTTGCGCTGTCCGTGACCCTCGACTGGGGATAGGAGCCGAACTGCACAAGGTCACCCACGCTGTAGTCCGTAATCTTCTTGCTTGCCGCACTTGCCGTAAGTCCCCCTGCCCACTGTGCAATGCCTGCCATGGGCGCTGCACCGCCCAGCAGCACGAGGCACAAAAACACTGCCAATACACGCTTGAAAACTCTTTTCATGCTGTCTCCTCCGTTTTTATACTATCCCTTGCAGATAATATATTTTTTGTCAGTATACCACAGATTTTTTCATTTTTCAATCCTTTTGTGCCGCTTCGAGCATGGCGGCGATCTCGGCGGGGGGGAAGGTGTACTTTTTGCCGCAGAAGCCGCAGCAGGTCTCCACGTCCTTGCCCTCGTCCAGCAGCTTTTGCAGCTCCTTTTTTCCCAAGCTTACAAGGGCTTTGGCGTACTTCTCCCGACCGCAGGTGCAGGTATACGCCGTCTCGGTTTCGTCCAGAATGTCGAACTCTATCCCGTCAAACACGGCGGCGATCATGTCCTGCGGCGTCATGCCGCTGTCCACCATGCGGGAGACGGCGTCGATCTTGCCAATGTTGTCCTCGATCTTTGCCACGATCTCTTCGTCCGCAAAGGGCAGGAGCTGAACGAGAAATCCCCCCGCCGCACGGCAGGTGAAGTCCCGGTTGGTCAGCACGCCCAGTGCGCACACGGTGGGCACCTGCTCGGATTCGGCAAAATAATTGGTCACGTCCTCGGCGATCTCGCCGCTGACGATCTGCGCCACGCCCACATAGGGCAGCTCCATGCCCAAGTCCCGCAAAACGTGCATCGGTCCCTTGCCCACTGCGCCGCCCACATCCAGCTTGCCCTGCCCGTTGGGCGGCAATTCCGTTTCCGGGTGGTCGGCATAGCCCCGGACGTTGCCCCGCCAGTCGCTCACACAGCAGATCGTCCCCGCAGGACCGTCGCCGCAGAAGCGCAGCGTAACGGACTGCTTGTCCTCCTTCAGGAGAGAACCCATCATGGACGCCGCCGTCAGCGCACGTCCCAGCACCGCCGTCATGGTTTTGGAAAGGTGGTGGATCTCATGCGCCGTCTGCACGATCTTGGATGTGTCCGTCGCCACGATCAGCGCACTGCCGTCACGGGTGATGGCACGGACAAGGAGAGATGTATTCATAATCAATACCCCCGCTTTCGCAGTATACTTATTTATTATATTATAGTGATTTTTTTCCTGATTGCAAGTGCTTCGCCCCTGTATTTTTCAAGAGTCTGATATCTTCCTCTCTTTCGGACATGATAGATACAAGGAAAGGAAGGATTGCGTATGCGTTTTTGGATACTCTGCCTGACCACTGTCGCTTCGTTTGCGGTGCTGTTTCTGGTCACCAAACTGATCGGGCACAAGCAGATGTCCCAGCTGGATTTTTTCGACTACATCACCGGCATCACCATCGGCTCCATCGCCGCAGAAATGGCGACGGAGCTGGAGGAGCCGTGGAAACCGCTGACCGCCATGCTGATCTATGGCGGCTTTACACTGCTGCTGAGCATTTTAACCAACAAGCTTCCCCGCTCACGCAAGTGTCTCAACGGCACACCGACCATCCTTCTTGACCACGGGAAGCTGTACAGGGAGAACCTGAAAAAAGCCCGGCTCGACTTGAGTGAGTTTATGGTCATGTGCCGCCAGCAGGGCTACTTCGACCTGTCTGCGATCCAAACCGCCGTCTTTGAGTACAACGGCAAGCTGTCCATCCTCCCCGTGACGACGGAACGTCCCGCCACACCCGGCGACATGAACCTTGTCCCCGAGCAGGAGCTGCTGTTTACGGAGATCATCATGGACGGGCGGATTTTGGAGGAGAACCTACAGCGCATGGGACTGGATCTGTCGTGGCTGGAAAAACAGCTCAAACAGCAGAACATCGGCAATGCGAAGGACGTCTTTCTGGCGCTCTGCGACCGAAACCAAAAGCTTGTCCTGTTCAAAAATGAAACCACACAATAAAAGCGCCTCCCATGGTTTTCCATGGGAGGTGCTTTGTCTGTTTGTATTATCGCAGCCCGTGCCTTAGCCGACGGAGTAGACGTCCGTATCCAGCGGGATATCCAGCCGTACCTGCACGCCGCTGTTGCGGTAGAACTCCGCCGTGCCATCGTGAAACGGAATCGACACATCCCGTGTCGCAAAGTCCACATCCACCGCATTTCCCAGCCGGCAAGTCCCCTCGATCTCCTGCGCATTGTCGAACAAAAGATGCACGACCTGCTTTACCTTTTCGGCACTGACCCCCGTTCCGGCCACCAGCACCGCTTTCACCCCCACCGTTTGGACAGGCGTATACTGTCCGTTGTAGGAATTTGCCGGAATCGTGATGCGCGCATAGCTGTCGTACTGCGCCATCAGCCGCTGTGCCAGCACATCGTCTATGCCGAGGATGTGGATTTCCATGCTGTCATCCAGCGCCGTCAGCGCCTTCAGCCCGACCAGCGCCGTGCAGAAAAATGCGTCAATGCGCCCCTCCTGCAAAGCGGCGGCGGCATCGGTGAAGGACTCATGCACCACATGGACATCCGTTTCCTTCAGCCCGGCCGCCGAAAGGATCTGCTGTGCATTCTTGTTTGTACTGGATTCCGGCTTGCCGGTCGAAATGGTTCTGCCCTGCAGATCGGCAATACTGCGAATGTCGGAATCCGCCCGGACGACGATGTGGCACGCCGCCGTATACAGCGCCGCAACTGCGCTGATGTTCGTCACCGCACCGCTTTCCTGAAAGCATCCCTGTGCGTTGTAAGCATCGTGCAGTGTGTCGTTCTGCACGATGGCCATATCCAGCTCTCCCTGTGCGATCCGGCGGATATTGTCCGCCGAGCCATCCGTATTCAGGATCTCAAAGGTTCCCTCCTCCGCCAAGGCCGAAAGCGTCTTGGCAAAGAAATAGTATCCGCCGCCCTTGTCGCCGGTACCCAGCCGAATCACGTTCTGCTCGGCTCTGCCGCAGGCGTTCAGGCAAACGAGGAGCACCAGCATCGGCACCGCCAAAATCCGTTTTTTCATAGTCTTTCCCCCTAAGCTTCCATTTCATTGTACCAGAATGATTACAATTTTGTCAACAAAAAACGACAGGATTCGACCTGCCGTTTTCTTTATGTTTGAGGGAATTGTAACGGACGGCTTGTGTGCTGTATTTAAAACGTTCTACACGGAAAATTGTGGGATTTGTGCTTCGCACCGGGGAACTTCCGGTGAGGGTTCCCCTC
>JAQXLO010000161.1 GCA_029012165.1 Oscillospiraceae bacterium
TGGTGCTTCCGGTCGGAATCGAACCAACGACACGTGGATTTTCAGTCCACTGCTCTACCAACTGAGCTACAGAAGCATTTAAAATGGCGACCCGGAACGGGCTCGAACCGTCGACCTCTAGCGTGACAGGCTAGCGTTCTAACCAACTGAACTACCGGGCCATCCTCGTGGTGGGAACAACAGGGCTCGAACCTGTGACCCCTTGCTTGTAAGGCAAGTGCTCTCCCAGCTGAGCTATGCTCCCACGTCGCACCGCCGAAACGACCGGCGACGCTGTATAGTATACTGCATATGGTGCAAAAAGTCAACACTTTTTTTTAACTTTTTTCGTTTTTTCCAAATTTTTTCCTGCGCTGTCATTCTATGCAGATGCGGGCGGTTTGAGAACATAAAATTAATTGCGCAGCAGCCGATTGACCTTGATTTTTTGCAGGGCGTCAAAGGGAATGGTAAACGGCTTGAGGGAGAACAGCACCGTCATCGCAAGGGCTATGCCGAAAATTGCGGCGATCCCCCAGCCTGTGGCAAAGTACTCATGCCAATTGTATTCCAGCTCCGCCAGATACACAAAGCGGTGCAGGATATACACGGACAGAGACTTGGCACCGAGGGCGGTAAAAACCACCTTGCTGCGGGGCATGATCGACAAAAACGCCGCGCCCATAATAAACGCCTCTGCGTAAAAAGCCAGTCTTGCCGTCCAATACAATCCGTAGGGCATGAAGGAGATGGACTCGATGCTCGTATAGGGAAAGTTGCAGGTGAATATTTTGCCCGCACCTGTTTCCGGCACCAGCGCAAACATGGTGATGATCCCGGCAGCAGCGATGAGCAGCGGAATGCGCACTTTCCAGCGGAACAGCTTTTCGATCTGCTTTTGCGTGCAGTAGTAGCCGCACAGGAAAAACGGGAAATGCACCAGCACACGGGAGATGGCCATGAAGTTCAGACACTGGGTTTCATATCCCGCCCACAGAGCCACTACAAAGCTGACGGGGATCGCCACTGAAGCCTTGAACCGTGCCACAAAGGGCAGGAAAAGATGCCACAGGATCAGGCACTGCAAAAACCACAGGGAACTGCGGGCATTCATCACGCTGGCAGAAAACTGCGCTTTCAGCACCAGCCGCTCAAACAGCGACACCGCCAGCTGCGCCGCAAGATAGAGAACGATATAGGTAAACGTCCGCTGCACCTTGACGGTGTTGTCCTTGGCGATATAGCTTTTGGCAAAGAAGCCGGAGATAAAAATGAACGCCGGCATATGAAACACATTGATGGAACTCCACACGACCTTGCAAAACGGGATCGTGCTCGTCAGCGGAGACAAATAATGTGCCAGCACCACAAGGAAGATCAGGATGAACTTCGCATTGTCGTAAAAGTACAGTCTGCCCTTTTCATTGGCAAAGGGTTTGGTTTTTTCAAGGCGTACCGCTACGCTCATATCTTCTGTGCCTCCTGCGCTTTGGCTTTGGGACCGAGAAGCTCTTTTTCCAGCTCTTCGGTGGAAATGTCCTTGTATTTGCCTAAATCGTAGTTGTAGATAAAGTGGTGCGACTTGCGCAGTGTTTCGGGGGGCATCTTCATGTAATTGCCGAAGTGGCAGATCAGGTAATCCTCCCAGTGCTGCATGGTGGGCATCTCGTAGCCCTCAAACTCCAGCATGACCGGCTCGCCCCAGTATTCCTTGGGGAAGCGCTCCTGCTCGTAGGTATAGATGCTCGCAGGCAGACACACCCAGCTGGACACCTTGTCGCAGTCGTACCGTGCCGCCCAGCTGTACCAGCGCCACTTCAGGAACCAGCGGGGCATCATGCGGGCAATCACACGCTTGAGCCAAATCATCTGCACGTCACGGGAGGCGGACAGCGCCGGGATGGGACGTGCTTTTTCCAGCATCCAGAAGCGCCAGAACTTGGTTTTGGCTTCGTGCTTTCTGCGAGTCTTTTCGTCGTCGGGACTGCCGTCCAAAGCGAGGATATCCAAGAATATGCCGCCGTTTCGCCATGCGGTATCGAAGCGGGAATCCTTGTACTCGATGCGGTTATGGCAGAAGGGTACGCAGTCCTTGTCCAGCTTGAACTCCGGGGACAGCTCCTTTTTGGCGATCTTGAGGAATTTGTCGTAGTCAGGTCTGGGCATGGTGATGTCCATGTCGTCATCCCACGGGATGAACCCGCCGTGCCGCACGGCGCCGAGGATGGTGCCGCCCGCAAGGTAGTAGGTCAGGTTATGTTTTTTGCAGATGCGTTCAAACTCCAGCATGAGCTTCAAGACCATCAGCTGGATCTTGCGCACATCCGCCGGCTCTACCTCCACGACCTTGCGCTTGAGCAGACGCTGTCTGCCGTGCATCTGCACAAACTTTTTAAACCGATCCAGCGCTCTGCCGGGCAGCAGATACAGCTTGCCCAAAATGCCGTGCTGGCTGTAAGGGCGGGATTTCCAGTCGTAATACTTCATGGCTCTCTGCAAGCCGGGGTTGGTTTTGGTGCGGGAATAGCGGGCGTTTTCCATGTTGAAGGACTTGAAGGACTGCATCGCCGTGGAAACAGCGCCGTTACCGTCTGCGGCATTGAAGTCCCGCAGACAAAGCTCCGTCGGCACACACCGAAGCAGTGCCCGGCTCACCTGTCCCGAGGACAGGGGGATATCGTAGAAATCGGCGATCTGCCGCACACCCAGCCCGCACGCCGCCAGCCGTGCCGCAAAGTCCGCCGGGATGATCTTGCGGCTTTTATATGCCGCCGCATCCGTCATGACAAAAGAGGAAAAAATATCCGCGCGCATTTGAAGGCGCAGTGCGTCCTTTTGGCAGACCTCGCTGTCCCGGAACGCCTGCACAATGGCATCGTAGCTCCTGCCGGACAGGAGCAGGGCGGCATAGATGGCATCCGCACAAACGCCGTCCAGCCGCAGTTTGCGCACGGCCTTGGCGTTGTCCGTTTCCCCGGCGATCAATTTTGTGTAGGACGCCAAACATTTTTCGGCTTCCTTCAATGATTCATTGTATGCTTGCAAAGTGGCGTCGATCTGCGCACTGTACTGTGCGGCCAGCGCCTCCCGGTAATGTACATCCAGCAAAGCCCGTGCCTTTTCGCTGTAGGCTTCGCATTCCTTCTTTTCCATGAAACGCAGCATCTGTGCGGCAATGGCATCCACGTCCGAAGCGCACACGGGTATACTCACATCCGTATCCGCCGAGAAGTCGCCGTCACGCAAAACAATGGCGGGAATGCCGGCGCTGATGCTTTCCATCACCGTTTCGGGCATGGTGATCAGGTGGGCGTAGGTCAGGGAGACATCCGCCGTGCGCAGGAAACGCAGCGGCTTTAAAACCTCCGGCTCGATGTCGATATACTCGGAAAGGGAGGTGTCCCGGATATCCCGTTCCAGCTCCTCACGCACGGCGCTCTTGCGCACGCCGACACAGACCACGGTCATGCGGGCATCGGGGAAGCGATCGTGCACCAGGGAAAATGCCGTGATCGCCGCACGGGTATTGCGTCCGGCGTAGGTCGTATAGTAAACGAATCGACCGCCCTCAAACTGTGCGGCGCCGACTTCCTTGTCAAAGTACGGGAAATAGAACGGCAGATAGACGCAGTTGTTTGCACCCATGCTGCGAATCATATTGCAGTCCGTCTCGGAATGGGAGATCACGCAGTCCGCATAGCGGATCATGTACATACACGTCATGGACAGCTTTTCAGAGCCGGAACCGATATAGTACAGCGGGGAACGATCCGTGTCCCAAATGGTACAGCGTCCCATGCGCTGGGCTGTCTGAAAAAACTGGATCGTCTTGCCGTACAGATCCCCAACGAA
This sequence comes from Oscillospiraceae bacterium, assembly GCA_029012165.1. Taxonomy (GTDB): domain Bacteria; phylum Bacillota; class Clostridia; order Oscillospirales; family Acutalibacteraceae; genus UBA1425. Next base: position 3,832 of record JAQXLO010000161.1, read on the forward strand.
AATAATGGTCTTGGCAGGAATCTCGCTGACGATCTTGACAAAAGCCTCCTCCGTGGAGTAGCCTCTGGTTTCATACACGTCGATGGCATAGCGCTTCATGCTCTCGCAGGAGACGTAATCGTCGCCGCCCGGCTCGGACTGGGTAATCAGGTGTACACGCCGACCGAGCTTGTCCATTGCCTGCACCAGCGACGCCAGCGACTGAAAGGCGCTCGTCTGGCGAAACGCCCGTGCGAAAACGATCAGGTCACGGTCACTGCTTTCTGTGCTGTATTCTTTGATTGCCATTTCTTCTCTTACCCCTTATATAAACGGTTGGATATATCCGCAAAATCCTGTAAAGTAAAGGTCTCCGCACGCACACGCTCATCCTTGCCCAGAGATTGCAGCAGTGCGGCGATATCCGCCTTGGCAATACCCAGACCGGCGCTCAGTGAATTGACCGCCGTCTTGCGCCGCTGGGCGAAGGATGCCTGAATCACACGGAAAAAGAACGCCTCATCCGCAACCTGCACAGGCGGTTTTTGACGAATGTGCAGCTGTATGACGGCGCTGTCCACATTGGGTGCGGGCATAAAGGAGCCACGGGACACCGAAAACAGCTTTTCCGCCGTGGCATAGTAGTGTACCGCCGCCGTCAATGCGCCCGAAAGCTTTGTGCCCGGCTCGGCGCAGATGCGGTCAGCCGCCTCCTTTTGTACCATGACGGTGATGTTGTCCAGCGGCAGACGACTTTCCAGCAGGCACATCAAAATCGGCGAAGTGATGTAGTACGGCAGGTTGGCGCACACGCTCACACGCATTCCGGGAAATTCCGTTTGCAGTACCTTTTTCAAATCGGCCTTGAGGAAATCCTCATTGCGCACGAATACGTTCGGGCACTCGCAGAGTGTTTCCGCCAGCACCGGCAAGAGACGTGTGTCCAATTCAAAGCAGACCACCTTCTGAAAACAGGCGGACAGCTCCTGCGTCAAAACGCCGATGCCCGGTCCGATCTCCAGCACACCCTCCCCCTGCGGCGCCGCACACGCCTGCGCCATGCGGGGGCAGACGGTGGGATTGACCAAAAAGTTCTGTCCCAGCGCCTTGGAAAAGGAAAACTGATGCCGCTTTAAAATGTCTTTTATTGTGCCGATATCGGATAAATTCGGCATAATCACACCATCCCATACTGCAATACGTTTATTCTATCATAAAAAGCCGTAACCGTCAAGAAGAACCGCCGCATGGAATACAATCTCGTCGACGTATGGTCAAAATCGAACAGATCACATATCTTGTTTTTTTGACACATTTTTTACAATATTTTGTAATTTTTTTACAAAATATTGTAATTATTTGTTGACGATTGAAACGGATTGGGTTATACTTACTGTGTATCTTTTGGTACATTTTGTTCATTTTCTAAATGAGAAAGAGGGAAAAAATGTTTTGTCAGTACTGTGGAAATAAGCTTTCCGACACTGCTCGTTTTTGTGGTAAATGTGGTCAGAGAGTGATATCGCCACCTGTCGCCAATACCGTTTCTGCAGCAGAGCCAGCATCTGTTGCCGCTTCTTCACCTACCCCTGAAGCAGAAACTGCGCCTGTTGGCGCCTTTGCACCTGTCCCCGAAACAGAAACTTCGTCTGTTGCAGAATCTGCACAGTCCGTTGACCCGGACAAAGAAAAAAATCCGTGGAAGTACACGGATTTTGCACCCAAAGGTTCACGAGGACGAATCATTGACCGACTTCCTGCCGAGGATAAAAGTCATCTCTACTACCTCGCATCCAAAATTAAAGGATTTCAATATGCCGAAAACAGCAAGTTATTTGTCGACAACGCTCTATCGGGGTTTGCCGTTGGTGTAAACAGAAATTCTGTTCTGTTCATTGTCGATACATCGTTTCTCTCGTCCAACAAGGGATTCCTGTTCACAGATGAAAAGATGTACTATATCGCCAGACGCACCAAGGTTGTCGTAGACTACGCCGAATATCTGGGAGTCGAGCGCAAAGAAAGCGAAGCGCGGATTCTGCTGAGTAATGATTTGTATGTGAAAATCACGGCAGATATGATCGAGTTCATGAATCGCTTAAACGAAGTAACTGCTTTTTTAGATTTGATCTCTGCACTATATCGGGAGCACGATTTATGCGAACAGCCACCCAATGATTTCATTCATACCTTGACCTTAATCGTCAGACGGCATCAAAATACGTTGTGCGATGCCATGCAGGAGTTAAGTCTCATCGGAAATATCAATGCCAAAAAATTCGAGAGTGCCTGCGCCAAATATGCCGGAAACGCCAAGTTTGACCAGTGTATTCTGCTCATCGACGATACGGTATTTGGCTCGGGAAAGAACGGCATGATGATTACCGTTTGGGGCATTTTCTGCAAAGACCTTTCCGATGCAAAAATCAGTGTATATTTTAATGACATCGACTCTATCGAACACGAAAGCGAAAAAACCATCGTCAAGCTAAAAAACGGTACACGACTGCCCATCAACGCTTCTCTTGTGAAGGCAGATGTGTTCGAAGCTTTGGTCAAAGATATTCTCGCATTCTACCGCCAGTATCTGGACAATTGGAATGACTACGAGCACAGCACAGATGCGTACAACTACAGAATGTTTTTGCTATCCGATGCTGAACGTATGAAGACTCTGCCTGTCAAAGCACTTGAGTTTCAATTCGACAGCGGCAACCCCTATGCCGGCATAGAACTTGCAAATCGTTATCTCAACGGACAGGATGTCGAGCAGAACGCTGAAAAAGCAATTTCCATCTGCAAAAAAATCAGCCATCCTATCGCCTATCGAATGCTCGGTGAGTTATATTTCGCAGGCAACGGCGTTGAAAAGAACACAACCAAAGCGGAAGAGCATTTCAAACAAGCGGATATGCTCGGCGATTTAGAGTCACACGTTTCCATTGCAAACTTCCGCTTTTTGGGCATCAATGGCTCCGTCAACTACAACAAGGCGTTCTTCGCCTACAGCGAACTGGCGAAAAACATTCCCGAGGATAAGCTTCCCGAAAGCCTCAAGCACAACCTCGGCGTCTGTTATAAATACGGCTACGGATGCCAAACAGATACTTTACTTGCCGAAAAATGGTTCAATCAGGTCGTCGATGTCAACACATCTGCCAAATTTATGCTTGCCGACCTATATATCGGCGATGACGACTTCAAAGAAAAGCGTCCGCTCGCTGTCGAGTATTTGGAACAGCTCACACAGCAGAAATACACTCCCGCCGTCGGAATGCTTGGCAGGCTCTGTGCTGAGGGTACAATTGTCGAGCAGGATATTCCCCGGGCGTTCTGTCTTTTACAGCAGGCCGCAGATACAGACGACATCGAGGCGACCTATCAGCTTGGCTCATTGAGTGTACGCATTCCCGAAAACGGCATCAGTCTCGAAAAAGCATTCGAGCTCATCAAAAAAGCTGCAGATGCCGGACACATCCATGCGATACGCGACTGTGCCGTCATGTACCAGTTCGGGTTGGGCACACACAAGGATATCTGTACTGCAAAAAATATGTACGATAAAGCCGCCGCAATGGGCGACACATTCTCACAGAAATGGAAAGAACATACCAAACTGTTCCTCAATACGATTCGTGCGGTCGACTACATATACGATGATGAAACCGAGGCGGACGCAGGCTTCTATGTCAGCGAACTGGACGAAGCGCCTGCGTTGGACGAATCAGACTCCGCAAACCTGACCACACATCTTTTTCAATACCGCAACTACGCCATGGCTAAGGCAGTTGCGGAGAAAAAAGAATCCGCCGCACGCAAGTTCAGCTTTATTGAAAGTAACCTGCATAACGCCGGCATTACATCCGTCAATGCAGTCATGACGAACACCGTTTTTCAGAATTTCACGAAGTTTGGACAGCGCCAAGCGCAAGGTCACGCAATGGAATATGCCTCGCACGTAGATGATTTATTGCATTTTAGATTTTCACGCTGGATCGGCGGCGAAAATGCGCGTGGCGGAGCAGACCGAACTACGGGCATTATTAACCAAACACAACTCCAAGATAAATGTTTTTCCTATACCCCACAAGGCAAAAAAGAAGTTCTAAA
>JAQXLO010000162.1 GCA_029012165.1 Oscillospiraceae bacterium
ACCTCCTTAGTGGCAGGCGCCGTGTACGACAAGCTGATGACCTACTTCGAGGAAAATCCGCAGGTCGCCAAGGCAATCTTCTCCAAAGCGCTCGACGCTTCGAGAGCGAGAGAAGCCGCCCGCAAGGCAAGGGATCTTGCCCGCCGCAAGGGTGCGTTGGAAAGCAACTCCCTGCCCGGAAAGCTGGCCGACTGTACCGACAAGAGCGCCGAGTTTACCGAGCTGTACATCGTCGAGGGCGATTCCGCCGGCGGCTCCGCCAAGGAAGGTCGTGACCGCCAGTATCAGGCGATCCTCCCGCTGTGGGGCAAAATGCTCAACGTGGAAAAGTCCCGCATCGACAAGGTCATCGGCAACGACAAGCTGTCTCCCGTGGTGTCCGCCTTGGGTACGGGCATCGGCGACGAGTTCAACCTTGAAAAACTGCGCTACGACAAAATCGTCATCATGGCGGATGCCGATGTGGACGGCGCCCATATCCGCACCCTTTTGCTCACGTTCCTGTTCCGCTATATGCGCCCGCTGATCGAGACGGGACACGTTTATATCGCCCAGCCGCCGCTGTTCAAGGTCAGCAAGGGCAAGAAGTTTTTCTACGCCTTCTCCGACGAAGAGCGAGATCAAAAAATCGAGGAACTCGGCGGCAGCTGCGATATCCAGCGCTACAAAGGCTTGGGCGAAATGGATCCCGAACAGCTGTGGGAGACCACCATGGATCCGCAGACCCGTGTCATGCTTCGTGTCACGCTGGAGGACGCCATAGAGGCGGATGAGACCTTCTCTTTGCTAATGGGCGAAAAGGTGGAGCCCCGCCGGGATTTCATCATCAAGAATGCAAAATTTGTCCAGAATTTGGACGTTTAAGAAGGGAGGACGCACACCATGGCCAAGAAACAAAACGAGATGCAGCACACGGATTTTCGTGAGCATCTGGAAAATCAGAAGATCATCAATGTGGATCTGAACCGGGAGATGCGCAAGTCCTTCCTCGACTACTCCATGTCGGTCATCGTGTCCCGTGCACTGCCCGACGTGCGTGACGGACTGAAGCCCGTCCACCGCCGCATCCTCTACACCATGCACGAAAACGGCCTACTGCCCGACCGTGCCTACCGCAAGTGCGCAGACACCGTCGGTGCCGTTTTGGGACGGTACCATCCCCACGGCGACGCCTCTGTGTACGACGCCATGGTGCGTCTGGCACAGCCCTTTTCCATGCGCTATATGCTCGTGGACGGTCACGGAAACTTCGGCTCCGTGGACGGCGACCCGCCAGCCGCCTACCGCTACACCGAGTCCCGCATGAGCAAGCTGTCCCTGCGGATGCTGACCGATATCGACAAAGACACCGTGGACTTCATGCCCAACTACGACGACCGTCTGAAAGAGCCGGCTGTTTTGCCGTCCCGTTTCCCGAACCTTTTGGTCAACGGCTCCGCAGGTATCGCCGTGGGCATGGCGACCAACATCCCGCCCCACAATCTGGGCGAGGTGATCGACGGTATGTGCTGCCTGATCGACGATCCCGAAGCGGAACTTGCACAGCTGATGCAGCACATCCCCGGCCCCGATTTTCCCACCGCCGGCATCATCATGGGCAAAGCCGGCATCCGTGCCGCCTATGGCACCGGCAAGGGCAAAATTACCGTCCGTGCCCGCACGGAGATCGTGGAAAAGAACGGCCGCTTTGAGATCCGTGTCACCGAGATCCCCTACATGGTCAACAAGGCACGGCTGATCGAAAGCATTGCCGACTTGGTGAAAGAAAAGCGCATCGAGGGCATTGCCGACATCCACGACTACTCCTCCAAAAAGGGAATGTATATCTCCATCGACCTTAAGCGGGAAGCCAATCCCCAGGTCGTGCTGAACCAGCTGTTCACCTTTACCCAGCTGCAGTCCACCTTCGGCGTGATCATGCTGGCCATCGTGGACGGCGAGCCGAAGATCCTCACCCTCAAAGAGGTGCTCACCCACTACATCAACTTCCAGTGTGAAGTCATTGAGCGCCGCACCCGCTACGACCTCAAAAAAGCGCAGGAGCGTGCCCACATTCTGGAGGGCTTGCTGACGGCGTTGGATTTCATCGACGAGGTCATCTCCATCCTGCGCAATTCCAAGTCCATTCCCGAGGGCAAGACGGCGCTCATGGAGCGGTTCGGACTGGACGACGTGCAGGCGACCGCCATCGTGCAGATGCAGCTGGGACGCCTGACAGGTCTCGAACGCATCAAGCTGGAGGAAGAGCTGGCGGAGCTGCGTGCGAAAATCAAAGAATATCTCGAAATTCTCGGCAGCCACGAAAAGGTGCTGGAGATCATCAAGACCGAGGCACTGGCGATCAAGGAAAAGTACGGCGATGAACGCCGCACGGAGATTATGAACGTTACAGGCGAGGTGGACATCGAGGATCTGATCCCCGAAGAAAACTGCGTCTTTACCCTGACCGATATGGGCTACATCAAGCGTATGCCCGTGGATATCTATCAGCAGCAGCATCGAGGCGGCAAGGGCGTCAAGGGCATGACCCGCCGTGAGGAGGACGTGGCGCAGACCATGTTCACCTGCTCGACGCACGACCAGATCATGTTCTTCACCAATGCCGGCAAGACCTACCGCATCAAGGGCTATGAGATTCCCGAGGCGTCCCGTACCGGCAAGGGCATGAATATCGTCAACATCCTGCCCATCGACAACGAGGAAAAGGTCACCGCCATGATTCGTGTGCCGTCGGACGACGAGGGCAAGTTCCTGTGCATGGTCACCCGCAAGGGCGTGATTAAGCGTACCGAGCTGGAGGCGTACCGCAATGTGCGCAAGGGCGGTCTGATCGCCATCAACCTGGACGAGGGCGACGAGCTGGCGTGGGTATTCGTTACCGGCGGCAAGGACGATATTTTGGTTGCCACACGCAACGGAATGTCCGTGCGCTTCAACGAGGAGGACGCCCGTGCCATCGGCAGAACTGCCCGTGGCGTGCGTGCCATTACCCTGCGTGGGGACGACGAGGTGGTCGGCATGGTCATCATCGAGCAGGGCAAGACCATTCTCACCGTCAGCGAGACCGGCTACGGCCGCCGCAGTTTGCCGACGGATTACCGTTTGCAGTCGAGAGGCGGCATCGGCACCATCAACTACCACACCGAAAAATACGGCAAGGTTGCCGCCGTCGCTTCGGTCGGCGAGGACGAGGATGCGATTCTCATCTCCACCGACGGCATCATCATCCGCATTCCCACCGACGGCATCAGCGTTTTTGCCCGCCCGTCCAAGGGCGTGCGTGTCATGCGTGTGAGCGAGGGCGAAAAACTGGCCACCATGGCGATCGTGGCGCACGAGGAGCCCGAAGAGACTTCCGAGGGCGAGCCCGAGACCGATGCAGAGGTAATGACCGAAGAAAAGATTGAAAAAACCGAAACGATTTGATATAGTTTACTAAAACAGAAGCAGGGAGGTTTTCGCTTTGAATATTGCAATCATTGCCCACGACGCCAAAAAGGAGCTGATGGTGCAGTTCTGTATTGCGTACTGCGGCATTCTCAGCCGCCACAAGCTGTTTGCCACCGGTACCACAGGCAAAATGGTCAGCGAAGCCACGGGGTTGGAGATCCAGCGTTTTCTTGCCGGCTCGCAGGGCGGCGATCAGCAGATCGGCGCATTGATCGCCTGCAATGAGATCGACTTGCTGATTCTGTTCCGCGACCCGCTCAATCCCAAACCCAACGAGCCGGACGAAGCGGGACTGCAGCGCCTGTGCGACGTCCACAATATCCCCGTTGCGACCAACATCGCCACCGCCGAGGCGCTCATCCACAGCCTGAACCGTGGCGATCTCGACTGGCGTGACATCGTAAATCCGAAAAAATAATTTCGACGAAAACGGATGGGCTGCGCCACAGGCGGTGCGTTATCCGTTTTCGCTTGCACTGCAAAGGAAGATACATATGGCATTGATTACAAAAGCAATCAAGGGCACCCAGGATGTCCTGCCGTCCAACAGCGGCGAATACCGTTTTGTTGAGCAGACGATGCTGCAGGTGGCGCAGATGTACGGCTTTCGGGAGATGCGCACGCCTGTGTTTGAGCATACGGAGCTGTTTCAGCGTGGCGTAGGCGACACCACCGACGTGGTACAAAAGGAAATGTACACCTTCGAGGACAAGGGCGGGCGTTCCATCACCCTGCGTCCCGAGGGTACGGCAGGCGCCGTCCGTGCGTTTTTGGAGCACGGGCTGTTCAACGAAGCCCTGCCGCAAAAGGTCAGCTATTTGACCTCCTGCTACCGCTACGAAAAGCCCCAGGCGGGCAGACTGCGTGAGTTTCACCAGTTCGGCGTGGAGTGCTTGGGCGCATCGGAGCCGACGGCGGATGCGGAGCTGATTGCGCTGGCGTACACGATTTTTGAGACGCTGGGCGTGGAGAACCTGACCTTGGAGATCAACTCCATCGGCTGTCCCGAATGCCGCAAAAAATATCACGCCGCATTAAAGGCGTACTTCGAGTCCCACAAGGAGAAGCTTTGCGAGACGTGTCTGGGCAGACTCGAAAAGAATCCCATGCGCATTCTCGACTGCAAAAGCCCGATTTGTTCGGCGATTGCGG
>JAQXLO010000163.1 GCA_029012165.1 Oscillospiraceae bacterium
CTTGAAGCTGTCCTTGAGCGTCACGACGCGGTTGAACACGGCCAGCTCGTCGGTGGAGTCCTTGTCCTTGCAGAAGTAGGCGTTGCGCATGAACTGGAAGCTGTCGCCGACGCTGGCACTTGCGAGCCACGGTTCACCGTAGCCACGGACAACCTTGAGGGAATCTGGGTTGACCTGGCGCAGGAAATCATCGCCCGCGGCGGCCTCCTCGGTATCCTCGTCCTCGCTCGCCTCGACGGGGGCTTCCTCCGCCGTCTCGTCAAGGATCAGCACGTCGTACAGGCGGGCCTCCAGCGGCATGTTCTGCGTCGCGCTGACCCAGTGGATCGTGCCCTTGACCTTGCGGTCCGCGCCCGGCATGCCGGACTTGGAATCGAGGTCAACGGTGCAGTAGACGCAGGTCACGTTGCCGGCCTCGTCCACGTCATAGCGCTCGCACTTGATGATGTACGCGCCCTTGAGGCGAACCTCGCCGTCGGGCTTGAGGCGGAAGTACTTCTTGGGCGCGTCGACCATGAAGTCCTCGCGCTCGATGTAGATCTCGCGGGTGAGGGGAAGGGTATGCGTGCCCATCTCCGGCTTCTTGGGATGGTTCTCGATCTCGCAGGGCTCGACCACATCCTCGGGAATGTTGGTGAGCACGACCTTCAGCGGATCGAGCACGGCCATGGCGCGGGGCGCAATCTCATTCAGATCGCTGCGCACACAGTGCTCGAGCAGGCGATGATCGACGATGGAATCGGCCTTCGACACGCCGATGCGGTCAATGAAGTCGCGCACGGCGGCGGAGGTGTAGCCGCGCCGGCGCATGCCGGCCAGCGTGGGCATGCGCGGATCGTCCCAGCCGGCGACGTGATGCTCCTCGACCAGCTTGCGCAGCTTGCGCTTGCTCATGACCGTGTTGGTCAGGTTCAGGCGGGCGAACTCGATCTGGCGGGGCGGTTCCTCGAAGCCGATCTGCTCGATGAACCAGTTATACAGCGGACGGTGATTTTCAAATTCGAGAGAGCAAAGAGAATAGGTAACACCCTCCCGGGCGTCGGACAGGGGGTGCGCAAAGTCGTACATGGGGTACACGCACCACTTGTTGCCGGTCTGGTGGTGATGGACATGGGCAATGCGGTAGATAACCGGGTCACGCATATTGATATTGGGCGAAGCCATGTCGATCTTGGCACGCAGAACCTTGGCGCCGTCGGGGAATTCCCCCTCGGTCATGCGGCGAAACAGGTCAAGGTTTTCCTCCACCGAACGCTCCCGATAGGGGCTGTTTTTGCCGGGTTCGGTGAGGGTGCCTCGGTAGGCACGGATCTCCTCCTGGCTCAAATCGCAGACGTACGCCTTGCCCATGCGGATCAGCTTGAGGGCACATTCGTAAATGAAGTCAAAGTAGCTGGAGGCGTACAGGCACTTGTTCCACTTGAAGCCCAGCCACTCGATATCCTCCTGAATGGCGTCCACATACTCCACGTCCTCCTTGGACGGGTTGGTGTCGTCCAGACGCAGATTGCACACGCCGCCGTACTTTTCGGCGGTCATGAAGTCAATGCAGATCGCCTTGGCGTGACCGATATGCAGATAGCCGTTGGGTTCCGGGGGGAAACGGGTCTGCACACGGGTGTTGACGCCGTTTTCCAAGTCCTCGTTGATAAAGTCATATATAAAATTGGAAGGGGTTTTGATTTCGTCCATGTTCGTTGTCCTTTCTGCGATGTTATGCGCCGTAAACTTGCATTGCCCGGTCGATGCGTTCGGCAATCTTTTCCTTGCCGAGAACTTGCATCACGGCGTGCAGGTCGGGTGTATTGCGCCGTCCCGTCACGGCGAGACGGATCACGGTGGACACGTCGCCGACATGACCCTTGAAAGCCTCGGGATTCTTTTTGTATTCCTTGACGTTGGGCGTGTAGCCGAGCGGCTCGCACAGCGATTTGATTTTCGCAAACCATGCGTCCTTGTCGTCCGCCATGTCGAACACGGCGGTGTATGCTTTGAGAATCGCCACGGCTTCGGCGGGAGAGATATTTTCGGGCAGTGTATAGTCCGGCGTGAACAGCTCGTCGTACAGGTAGCTCACGCTGTCCTTGACCTCGGACCAAACGGCGATGTCCTTGCGGGGCTTCGCCGTGCCTCGGTCGATGGACAAAACCGCCTGCAAGTAGTCGGGGTCACGGGAAATGAGCGTGTAGAACGCACCGTCAAATGCTTTTGCCCAAGCGAGCGTGCGCTCCCGAACGGTTGCGCCGTCCATACGGGAAATGACGTTTTTGCTCACGTCGTGCAGCTTCACCAAATCAAACAGCGCACCGCTCTGGCTCATCTTTTTGAACGAGAACGGGAACGCCGACAGCGGTTCGGCGGGATTGGCACGGCGCCAATCCTCAAAGTTGGAATTGATGAGGGTCAGCAGATATTCCAGCACCGCCTCTTTCGGGAAGCCCTCCTCGACGAAGTAGCTGACCGCCGCTTCGGGATCCTTGCGCTTGGACAGCTTGCGCTTGCCGCCGTTGTCCTCTTTCATCACGGGGGCGACATGGGCGTACTTGACGGGTTTGAAGCCGCAGGCACGGAACAGCGCCATGTGCAGCGGCACGGAAGCGATCCATTCATCGCCTCGAATGACGTGGGTGACACGCATGAAGTGGTCGTCACAGGCGTGGGCGAAATGGTAGGTCGGGATGCCGTCCGTTTTCAAAAGAACGGCGTCGGTGATATTTTCGGGCATTTCGATTTTGCCCCGGATTTGGTCGTCAAAGCTGAATTTGCGCTCGGCACTGCCCGCAGAACGCAGGCGCAGAACGTACGGTTCACCGGCACGGATGCGCTTTTCCTGCTCCTCGAAGGACAGGTCACGGCACTTTGCCCACTCGCCGAAGTAGCCTTTGATCAGCGTGCCCGCCTGCTCCTGCTGTTCACGCAGAGCGGACAGCTCGTCCTCGGTGCAGAAGCACGGATAGGCAAGACCCTCCTGCACCAGCTTTTTGGCAACGACATGGTAAATCGAAGCACGACGGCTTTGGACGTAGGGACCGTAATCGCCGCACTCGCTGTCAAAGCCCGTCACGCCCTCGTCAAAGTCGATGCCGAACGCTCGAAAGCCCTCGATGATGCCGGACACGCCGTCAACGACTTCCCGCTTTTTGTCCGTGTCCTCGATGCGCAAAAAGCAAATGCCGCCGCTCGACTTCGCCGCCAGCACACTGACGTATGCCGAGAACAGGCCGCCGATATGCAAAAATCCCGTGGGACTGGGCGCAAAACGGGTTACCTTCGCACCCTCGGGCAGAGAACGGGGCGGGAAACGCTGCTCCAGATCCTCCACCGTTTCCCGTACATCGGGAAATAAAAGCTCTGCTAATTTCTGATTGTTTTCCACTTTTCACAACTCCATTATGTCTGACGATACGAATCCTATTATAAAGGATACCACACTGTATTATGACAGAAAACAATGCTGTATTCAAGAGCAAAATACAAAAAACAGAAAATTTTTTACAAATTTGTATAAACCGTTTCCCCGCAGTCCAAAATTTTTCCACCAAAAAAAGGAGGAGAAGCCATGTTTTCCATCGTAACCGATACGGGAGCAAATCTGACGGCAGAGGAGGTGCGGCAGTGGGACGTGACCGTACTGCCCATGCAGACGGACGGGGAATCCACGGCGCAGGTCAATCCGTTCCTGTGCGAAGCGACACTTCGGGAGCTGGCACAAAAGGGGGATGTGCTGTGCGTGTGCCTGTCGGGAGCGCTGTCCGGGACGTGCCGGGCGGTGCAGATGGCGGCATCCAACATCGAATCGCCCCACACCGTTCGGGTGCTCGACAGCCAAAGCGCCGCCTGCGGACAGGGGATGCTGGTACATTTGGCGGTGCTGGCTCGGGAAAGGGGTGCGGATCTGGAGAAGGCGGCACAGCTGGTGCAGGACAAAGCGCCGCAGGTGTGCCACCTGTTCTTGGCGGGGGAGGAGAAAAACACCGCACGCAGCGGACGGTTTGGGGAGGCGGTGGCGCCTTCGACGGTGCTGATGCTGGACAGCGCCGGGAAAATTCTGCCGTGCCGAAAATCAGCGGACAGAAAAACCGCCCTGCGATACATCGCACAGATGTACCGCAGGACGGTGCTGCAGATTGGGAAAGGGGTCTGTATCGCCCACGCCGACTGCCCGCAGGAGGCGGCGTATCTGGCGGGACAGATCGGGGAAAATGTGCGCATCACCCGGCTGAACGAGGTGTTCACCTGCCACACGGGCAAGGGCGCCGTGGCGCTGTTTTATCCGGGCACCCTGCGCACCCACCCGCCGGTTTAAAGGGTCAGAATATCAAATCAAACAGCCAGACAAAGACATTGACAAAGAACATGAAAAAGTTGACGGTGCCGTTGAAGATGAAGAGAAGCACATCGATAAATGTACTGCCGGAGGATTTTTCGGGCTCTTTGACAGTGACAGAAACTTCTTTGGTATCCAGTATAGTGCCGCTGCTTTGGTCAAACAGGGTCAGCGTCAAGCGGGCAGTACCCGCTTTCAGGCCATGAATCGTGACGGAGGAAGTATCACCGTTCCACTCATTTTGTACGAAAGAGAAAACATCGGGGTCATCACAGGAAACGAGAACGGCGTTATTACTGCCGGTTTTCGTGAAATCAACAGTTTTTTCCTCGTTTTCCTTGACGGTCACGGAATCGGTCGAAACGTACAGCGAACCGACAACGACAGGGGAATTATCTTGCCAAACGGCATACAGGGTAACACTGGCAGTAGGTCTGTATGATGCGCCGCAGGCATAGGAAGCGGAGGAAGCGGAACTGCTCGTTGACCATCCGAGACAGGTGTAGCCCGAGCGGGTCGGCGTGGGTAAGGTGATGCTGTCGCCGCTGTTCACAGTGAACGAAGAAGGCGATACACTGCCGCCGTTGGCGTTGAGGGTTACGGTGTAGGTGGTGGTGGAATTTTTCTGCCAGACGGCGTACAGGGTCACACTGGCGGTGGGTCTGTACGATGCGCCGCAGGCATAGGATGCGGAGGTCGCAGTACTGCTCGTTGACCAGCCGAGGCAGGTGTAGCCGGAGCGGGTCGGCGTGGGCAGGGTGATGCTGTCGCCGCTGTTCACAGTGAACGAAGCGGGCGAAACACTGCCGCCGTTGGCGTTGAGGGTTACGGTGTAGGAAACGCTTGCCGCATGACCCGAGCAAATGCGGAACGGAATGTTATTTGTATCGGCATAGGTCTTGGCATAGCAATCACTTGTGGTGTTGCAAATGGTGACATTGCCGCAACCACTGAAAGCGCCTGCTCGAATAGAAGTATAGTTACTCGGAATATGGACTGTCGTTAACGCCACACAACCGCTGAAAGTGTACATGTCGATATAGGCATCCTTTGTGCCTTTGGCGATGGTCACGGTTTGCAGTTTTGCGCAATTCTGAAAAGCGCCCGCATGAGTATAACCTGCGGTTCCAATAGCTGTAACCGTAGAGGGAATGGAAACGGAAAGGAGTTCGGAGTCGTTACGGAATGCTTCT
>JAQXLO010000164.1 GCA_029012165.1 Oscillospiraceae bacterium
TTGCGAAGCAAGATTTTTTGTCAGGTTGTACGGAAAGACCGCCGACTTGCTAACGCAAGTCAAGGGATTTATGTGTAAGCTGACGGAATAAGATTCAAGCAAGGCGTGTGCCGCAATTTGTGTGGTATTGCCCAGAATTCCGCCGACTGCGGTCGGCGACCAACGGCGCCGCCTTTGGAATCCGCAAGCCTTACCAAAGGCTTGACCGAAACTTTTAATCCCACAAAAATCCGTGATGAACCAAAAAATCGCCGCTCTGCGTTTTGCAAAGCGGCGACAAATTTTTGGGCTTATTCCTGTGTGGGCTGCAGGCTCTGACGGGCACGGTTGATCTCGTTGAGACCGTCGGTCAGGGCAACAGCGGCGTCCTGCATCACTCTTTCGAGGAACTCGGAGGTGGCACTGCGAATGTCGGTTGAGTACTTGTTCGCCTTATCGGCGATCTCCTGCGCCTTGATGGCGGCTTCTCTGGTGACATCGGCGGCTTCCGCACGTTTGGCATCCACGACCTCCTGCAGCTTCTGCTCGGCGGCGGCAATCATCTCCTGACCGTCCTTTTCCGCCTTGGCACGCACTTCCTCGCTGTACTGTGCAGCCTGTTTGGCAATTTCGCTCTCCTCGACCATGACCCGTGCCTTGGCGCTGGCTTCCGCCACAATAGCTTCCGCCTTTTCGTCCGCTTCGCCCACGGTCTTTTCGTGATACGCCTGTGCCTGTGCGACCAGCTCCTTGGCCTTGGTCTCGGATTCGGTGACGTACTTCTTGACCTTGGACTTGGCATCGTCCACGATCTTCGCCGCATCCGCCTTGGCCTTTTCGATAATGCTGTTGCGCTCCGCCAGCACGTTTCTCGCCTGTGCGATCTCCACCGGCAGATTCAGACGCATATCCTCCAGGCAGGTTTTGATGGTCTTGGTATCGACCATGGTCTTGTTGGTAAATGCAACGCTGGTGCCGGAATCCACAGCGCTCTCGATCTGTTCAAGCAAATCTTCAAATGTCATTTGTGAAACTTCCTTTCTCAAGTTTTATTTTGAATTCGGTCAATAATTTCCTCTTTCACAACGGCGGGAACAAAATCGGACACATTGCCGCCCAACGCACATACCTGCTTGACCATACTGGAGGAGAGGTACATATATTCCACATCCGAGGAAATGAAAACGGTCTCCATGTCGGGATTCAGCTTTTTATTGGTCAGCGCCTGCTGAAATTCCTGCTCAAAATCGGAGATGGCACGCAGTCCCTTGACAACAACGCCCGCCCCGATTCGGCGCACATAGTCCGCCAAAAGCCCCTCGCAGATGTCCACGGAAACGTTGGGCATATCCGCCGTACAGCGGCGCAGGAGGCTGACACGTTCCTCGGCGGTAAAACAGCCGGCAGGCTTGTTGTAGTTGTAGGCCACCGCCACGGTCAAGTGGTCGAACATCTTGGACGCACGGCGGATAATGTCCATGTGCCCGTTGGTCACGGGGTCAAAGGAGCCGGGATATACGGCATGGTGCATTTTTATCCCCTCCTCAAACTGTGGTGTCACGGTAGGCTGTGATGCCCGTTTTGCCGTAGCGATAGGTGCGGTAGACGCTGTAGCCGTTGCCGATCTGCTCGGGCAGCGTCTCCCCCACGGGAGCCTCGCAAAGGATCACGCCCCCCGGCGCCATCCGCTGTGCCACATCCGGCAGCGCCTTTTGCAGCAGCCCCATGCCATACGGCGGATCGAGAAAGGCGATGTCGTAGGTGCTGCGGCTGTTTTTGACAAAGGACAATGCGTCCGTTTCGAGGATGGTCGCCTTGTCTGCCAGCTTGGTCGTTTGCAGGTTGCGGCGGATGACCTCGACGGAGCGGCGGCTGTTGTCCACCACGGTTGCCGACGCCGCACCACGGCTGAGCGCCTCGATGGCCATCTGCCCGGAACCGCCGAACAGATCCAGCACCCGTCTGCCCTCGATCTCGAACTGGATGATGCTGAAGACCGCTTCTTTCACACGATCGACGGTGGGGCGCACATCGTTGCCCGGCAGAGTCTCCAAAGTCCGTCCCCGGGCTGTGCCTGTAATTACTCTCATGGTGTCACGCTCTCAAAACAATATTGCATTATATTATCTCATTTTTTCACGCAGTTTGTCAACTGCATTTTATAAAATTATTTGTTTTTTAACAGTTTTCTCTTGACTTACTGCCGAAGAATGGTACAATGAGGACTGCCGAAGCATACGGCAAGCACTTTTGGGAGGTTTTTGCATGAAACGGCTGTGTGCAATTCTTTTACTTATTTGCATTGTGTTCTGCGCCTGCGGCAGGACTGCCGAAACGCTCACGACCACGGTGATCTCTCCCGGCGCCGAGACCTGCACGCTGTCCATCGCCTGCACCACGCTCTGCGGCAACAGTGCCCTGCCCGCCGAAAAAGCACCCTTCGTCCCGCAGGACGGATACATCCTTCGCAATGTGACGATGGAAATACTGGACGGCGACACGGTATTTGACATCCTTCGCCGTGCCTGCGCCGAAAACACCTGCGACGCAGACTGCTGCTTCTGCCGAGGCGGCATTGCACTGGAAACCAGCTACACCCCCGGGTACAGCACCTATTATGTACAAGGCATCCACCAGCTGTACGAAAAGGACTGCGGTGCACGGTCGGGATGGATGTTCCGTGTCAACGGTACGTTTCCCAACGTGGGCGCCGGAGCCTACAGCGCACAAAACGGCGACTGCATCGAATGGCTGTACACCTGCTCAATGGGCGAAGATCTTTGAGAAAAACCGCACAGCAGACTTCACGGTCTGTTGTGCGGTCTTTGCTTTTCTTGTTGATTATGCCTGCTCCTTGACAGCAATACCCAGATCGTCCAGCTGGACGCCGTCCACACGGGCGGGGCACTCGGTCATGGGCTCGGAAGCGTTCTGCACCTTGGGGAACGCAATCACGTCCCGCAGGCTGTCACAGCCGAGCATCTGCATCACGATGCGATCCAGACCCAGACCCATGCCGCCGTGGGGCGGTGCGCCGTAGCGGAACGCATCGGTCAGGAAGCCGAACTTCTCGTGCGCTTCCTCGTCGGACAGGCCGAGCAGCTTGAAAATCCGTCCCTGCAATTCGGGGTTTGTGATGCGGATAGAGCCGGAGGACAGCTCGATGCCGTTGAGCACCAGGTCATACGCCTTGGCACGAACCTTTGCCTTGTCGGTCTCCAGATAGTCGAGGCACTCATCCAGCGGTGCGGTGAAGGGATGGTGCATGGCGACGAACTGCTGCAGATCCTCGTCCCAGTCGAAGAACGGGAACTCGGTGATCCACAGGAAGTTGAACTGCCCCTTGGGGACGATGTCCAGCTTCTTCGCCACCTCCTGGCGCAGTGCGCCGAGGACGGACAGTACGAGAGAATTTTTGACGTCGCCCACGATCAAAACCACGTCGCCGGGCTTTGCATCCGCTCTTTCCAAAAGGGCACGGTTTTCGTCCTCAGTCAGGAACGTGGCAAAGGAGGAGGAAACGGTACCGTCCTCCGCCAGTCTCGCCCATGCAAGCCCTTTTGCGCCGATGCCCTTGACCATCTCGA
>JAQXLO010000165.1 GCA_029012165.1 Oscillospiraceae bacterium
GGTGCTTTTGTCATGGCTAAGACTTTAACCAATGCATTGTTTTCGTTAACAGGTTAATGCATAACGAAGCATTCTTCTACTTTAATAATTTGTTCCATTCCGGTCTGTATTTCGCAACAAAAATTGCTTCGAGCCGTTTGGTGTCTTCTATTGCCTGCTCGGTATCCCCGACGACCATGACATATGTGATGATATCGTCAAGGTTTGCGTTGATCGTGCGGCCGGATGTATGTTTGCGTGCACTGCCGTTCTCCCTGCGATAGTCGCTCAAACGCTTGCGGATCCCGCCGTTGTACAGTTCGATGGCTCTGCCGATATACATGGTTTTTCCATGGACGACATGGCGATACAGACCGACGCAATGATTGTACGGCGTCAGGTTCGCCGTTTTCAGCGGTCCGATGCATTCCCAACAGCGATCCCACTGGGCAACGGTCCTTCCGCCGATCCCTTCGCCCGATGCCGCAGCGGCGTTGCCCGCAGCACGCAGCGCCGTATCGACAGTCGCATGGAGTATTTCGGATAATACATTTTTGAATCCCATTGTTTCAGCCTCTTTCTATAATTTGATTGCTTGTGTTTTTTTCATTTACAATTCTTCCATTTACAGGCGATATACCCCTCGTAGGAAGCGCTGGTCTATGCCGCTCCGAAACGGGTGGGCGATGTTTATCTCAACATATTTCCTGATCCTGATCCAACAGCCCGTATGCCCTGTAGTAGGCCAATATTCTTTGATACTGCAATTTGTTGGCAAACAGCTGGCGATAGGTAACGGTTTTCACTTTGCCCTCCGCTTTGAGCGCCGCCAATTTCTCTGTAAGTGCGTCATATTGCGCAAGAATGTCGGAAAGCATTTTCTCAAAAGCATTGAAACGTTCTTCGTTCATAGAAAATCCCTGTTTATATTCGCCGCAGCACCGAATTTCATCCAGCCCCCCCGCTTCGCTGACACGGAATTTCCAAAGGCAGCCGATTCTTGCGGCGGACAATTCTCCTTCCAAGCGGGTGAAATATTGCTTTGATTTTTCTTATTTTTAGCATAGCATATTTCGCTTTTTTAATCAAGTGAATGAAAGGAAAAGAATCAAAAAATGTCGGAGCACAGCGAACTTTGCTCCGACGAGGTGGCGGAGAGTTAGGGATTCGAACCCTAGGTTCCTTGTGGGAACACAGCATTTCGAGTGCTGCACCTTCGACCTCTCGGACAACTCTCCGTGTGTATGTATTTAATGCTTAATTATTGTAGCAAAGCGCTGTGCATTTGTCAAGTATTTTCTGTATTGCTGATGGATGAGTTGACTTGTGCATGATTTTCGCTTATACTGTTTTCAAGCTCAGGGTCAAAGGAGGATAAACATGAATTTTGATATTTCGGGCGGCAATAAAAATGCCGACATTCATCTTACAGAAAACCTTTCTGAAGGCATACTTTTCCTTACCGTCGATATGACGCTGTCTGCCCCGGAGATTCCCGAAAGCTTTCGAATTGAGTGGAATTTCAGTGCGGCAGGCTGCAGCAGCATTTGGAATCCTGCCGGTCACAACTGCGGGCTCGGCTTTAATTGGAGTCCTGTCTCGGTAAAATCACGTCTGGCTTCCTGGATGCCCCTGCAAGCGCTGCTTGCCATGGATGGCAGCAACCGTCTGCTCATCGCCGTTTCCGATGTGGACACACCCATCAGCATCCAAACAGGGATCCGGGAAGAGGATGCAACCTTTGCCTGCGCTGTCGAGTTCTTTACCACGCCCACCGCACCCATGAAGCATTACAGCGCCACCATACGGCTGGACATGCGGAACATCCCGTTCTATGATGCGATCTACGACACCGTAAACTGGTGGGAGACTGCGTGCGGTTATCAGGCAGCCGCCGTGCCCGAAAGCGCCAAAATGCCCATGGACTCGCTGTGGTACAGTTTCCATCAGGCGCTGGATAAGGAGGAAATTTTAAAGGAATGCAAGACCTCCAAAGCCTTGGGGATGGACACCGTTATCATTGACGACGGCTGGCAGACCGATGACAACAACCGGGGCTACGCCTATTGCGGTGATTGGGAACCGACCCCCGAAAAAATCGGCGATATGGCTTCCCTTTCGGACGCACTGCACCAAATGGGCATGAAGATCATTCTTTGGTACTCTGTACCCTTTGTGGGGGTGTACGCTTCCAAATACCAAGAGTTTCAGGGGATGCTGTTGGACGGCGTCGGGAACGCCGGCACGGCATTTTCGCTGGATCCCCGGTACAAAAAGGTGCGGGATTACCTCGTCGGCATTTACGAAAGCGCCGTTCGGGACTGGCATTTGGACGGACTGAAGCTGGATTTCATCGACAATTTCGCCCTCAAGGGGAAGTCCCTCGCATATGATCCCGCACGGGATTTTCAATCCCTGGAGGATGCGATGCACGCCTTGATGTCCGAGATCCACCAAAAGCTCCGCAACATAAATCCCGATATTCTCATCGAGTTCCGCCAAAGCTATGTGGGTCCATCCATCCGCAAATACGGCAATATGCTGCGTGTCGGTGACTGCGCGTGCGATATGCTCCACAACCGCAAGGGAATTATCAACCTGCGTCTGACCTCCGGCAAGACAGCCGTTCACTCGGACATGATCATGTGGAATACGCAGGACACGGCGGAAAACGCCGCACTCCAGTTTGCGAACATCCTGTACGGTGTGCCACAGATCTCTGTGCGTGTCGATCGGCTCCCTGCGGCGCAACACAAAATGCTTCAGTTCTACATAAACTTTTGGAAAGACTGGCGGGATGTTCTGCTCGAGGGCAAGCTGACCGCCGAAAGCCCGGAGTCAAATTACAGCGCAGCTTGCAGTACCCTCGGCGACAAAGCCGTTGCAACGGTCTATACGAACCCTGTTGTTGCCGTTCACGCACGGCAAACTGCCGTTGTCAACGCCTCCATGCACCACGCCCTGATCCTCAAGGGTGCGGCGGGCAAGGACTACAGCGTCGTCAACTGCATGGGTGATCAGGTGTCTGAGGGTACGGTTTCGTCTGACTTGCAGGAAATCCCCGTCCCAACTGCCGGGATCATGCTTCTGCGGTAACGGCGCGGCAAGGCGTTTCATAGATAAAGACAGTATGGCTCTGCGTCTTTTTCAGGCGCAGAGCAGATCATGCAATTTTTTTTAAAAACTGCTTGACTTTTATGTGCGCTTGTGGTATTATTCCTGTGTCATCCATTCGGAGAGATACCGAAGTGGTTATAACGGAACGGTCTTGAAAACCGTCGTACCTTTGCGGGTACCGTGGGTTCGAATCCCACTCTCTCCGCCAGAGTTTATCCAAAATTTCATATACATTTTGTTACCATGGAGAAGTACTCAAGTTGGTGACGAGGCGCCCCTGCTAAGGGCGTAGGTCGGGTAACCGGCGCGGGAGTTCGAGTCTCCCCTTCTCCGCCAAGAAAAACAGACATCCGTTTGGGTGTCTGTTTTTCTTTGGGGCAGCGAGAATGACCAAACCGGTTACCACCGGCGCGGGACGAACCGCCGAAGCGCCGCCGGTGGCGGATGCAGCGAGGCGGTGCGTTGAGCAAACAAGGAGCAGTGCGATGCGCTCCAAGCGAGCAATGCGACTATGTTTGCGAGGGGCAATCGAGTCTCCCCTTCTCCGCCAAGAAAAACAGACATCCGTTTGGGTGTCTGTTTTTCTTTGGGGCAGCGAGAACGACCAAGCCGGTTACCACCGGTGCGGGACGAACCGCCGAAGCGCCGCCGGCGGCGGATGCAGCGAGGCGGTGAGTTGAGCAAACAAGGAGCAGTGCGATGCGCTCCAAGCGAGCAATGCGACTATGTTTGCGAGGGGCAATCGAGTCTCCCCTTCTCCGCCAAGAAAAACAGACATCCGTTTGGGTGTCTGTTTTTCTTTGGGGCAGCGAGAA
>JAQXLO010000166.1 GCA_029012165.1 Oscillospiraceae bacterium
ATCAAACCGGCGCAGATCCTTTTGTTTACGGGAATCTTTTTCGGCGGTTATTTTGTGGTGTGGCTGCTTGTGTGGCAGATCATCCGAATGCGGGTGAAACAGATCAACCGAAGGATGCAAGGATAAAAAGACGTTCTTCACGGAAAATTGTGGGATTTGTGCTTCGCACCGGGGAACCCCCGGCGAGGGTTCCCCACGCCAAAACAGTCCACCAGACTGTTTTGGCTCCCCTCCTGTGCTTCTCCCTTGACGCCGCCTTTGGAATCCGCAAGCCTTTTAAAAGGCTTGACCGAAACTTTTAATCCCACAAAAATCCGTGAGGAACCAAAATCTTGTTCGCAGATTTGTGCCGGAATATGTGTGTCAGACCGCACGTCTTTATGAACCAGTGGACATCCTCCATACGCAGACCGCCAAATCCATACAAAAACAGAAGATAGAGGCACAGGGAGACAATGATTTTCACAGTGAGCCCCCAGATGTTCGCAAAATACACGCTTCCAATTTGAACAGTGAAAAAACGCACAAATACAGGAGCGCACACACAGCAGCACAGGGGCAAAAAAACATCCTCAGACAGCTTCAGCTCCACGATACTTACTTTGCAAAGTCTGCGCATACTGAGAAAGAAGTTGATGATCTCGCTGAGAAACAGAATAAAAATATATCCTTTGACTGCGAAACGTGGCAGGAGAATATAGACAAGTACCACACACAGCCCGGAATCCAAAATGTTGTAGCGCATGGATGCACGCTGTTCATCCAATCCCTTCAAAAGGCCGTCAACCGTCATGTCGCAGTACATCACCGGGATCAGCGGAGCAAGGATCTGCAAATAAAACGTGCATTTGTCCGACTGATAGACCGCCATGGATAGAGACTGGGCAAAGGTGTAAACAATTCCCGCCGTTCCAAAGGCAAAAAACAGGGTCATCCGCAGTACACGGCGCTGCATATAGGCAATTTGTTTCTCCAGTCCCAGCGCATGACGACCGGCGATTTCCGGGATGAGCAGTCCGGAAAGGGAGGTCAGGATGGCAGAGGGGTACAACAGCAGGGGGAAGACCATACCGTGTATGTTGCCGTACACGGCGAGAGCAGATTCCGCAGATACACCCGAGCGCCGAAACCCCCGTGGGATCAGCAGATGTTCAATCGTCAGCAGAATGGAACGTGCCCCGGCGCCTGTCACGTCGGGAACGGCGATGTGCAAAAGCTTGCGCAGTGTAAATTTTTGTATATTTGTACTGTACTTTTGCTTTTCAATGTTGTATAATACATAGAGTAATAAAAAGGAAAAGCCTTCGGAAAACAGGATGCCCAACACGATGGCGATGCATCCATAGGATTCACCCTTCGGCAGCAGCCTGCCCATCAGCAGCATCACGATGGCGATCTTCACGGCCTGTTCCGCAATGCGGACTGCGGAATATCGCCCGACCTTTTTGACGGCGGTGAAGTATCCGTTCATCGCAGAGGACATGGCGACGAACGGCAGGGACAAGGCCAGAATCTTCAGCGGCAGCGTGGCCCGCACATCTGCCAGCCAGTATTGTGCGGCGATGGGTGCGGCGGCAAACAGCAGCACGGCGGCCAGCGATCCCGTCAGCAGTGCGTACCGAATGCATCGGCGCACCGTGCGCCGTGTGTTTTCCTGCTTCGCCTCTCCCTCGACGGCGAGACGTGTACTGGCAAGGCGAACGCCGCCGCCTCCAAGGGTTACCGCCAGATTGTAAACGGTCATGATGAGCTGAAACAACCCGATGCCGCTTTCTCCCAGACGTGCGCTCAGCCATACGTTGAACGATACGCCGACGGTCTGCATCAGGAAGGAAGCCGCAGTGAGCAGCAGTGTGTTTTTTAAAATCTTTTGTGCGTTGTCCATAGTGCCCCCGTTTGATGAAAATTCTTTCTGCCGTCTGCAAAATGCAGACAGTATATACCTATGATATAGACATTCACTTCATGAAAGGATTGTGATTTTATGCGCAGTCAGTCTCCCGTTCCGCTTCGTTTTTCTCCCGAAGGCAAGTTCCGCATTTTGGCCATCGGGGACAGCCATGAAAAATATTCCTTTGACGAAAAAACAGAGGATATGCTGGCACTCCTGAACCGCGCTGCAGAGGATCTGAAGCCGGATCTCGCCATTTTCATGGGTGACCTTGTTTCCCGCAAGAACGACATAGAGGATCGCCTTTGCACCGAGGAAGAGGTCTTTCAGCAGGTCGTTCGCCTGACAAAACCTTTTACGTCCCGCAATATCCCGGTGGGGATTGCATTCGGCAACCATGACGGAGATTACCCTGAGCACAAAGAAGTGCAGTACAGACAGTTCCAGCGCATTGCAAATTTTGTCAATACGGACGAGTCCGGCGTGACGGGAATCGGCAACTGCTTTGTGCCGATCTACGATCACCGGGGCAAAAAAATGCTGTTCAACCTGTGGCTGATGGATTCCGGTTCCGGTGCGCAGGACGGCGGTGAGGGTTACGCATGGGTCGATGATGCGCAAATCGACTGGTATGAGCGCACCTGCGACGAAATCACGGCAGCCAACGGCGGCAAGGTGGTTCCGGCCATTTTGTTCCAGCACATTCCTGTCTGCGAGGAATATGAACTGCTGCGTAAAACCAGCATCCTCAATCCGTTCCGCGTAAAGGGATTGGGTATGTTTGCCGACCACTACTACACCAAAGGACCGAACTGCTACGGCTATTTGGGCGAGGGGCCTGCTTGTCCTGCCAAAAACAATGGGCAGTTTGCCTCATGGAAAAAGAAAGGCGATGTTTTTGCGGCGTTCTTTGGTCATGACCACATGAACGACTTTGTCGGAGAAGTGGATGGCATCTTGCTCGGGCAGACCAAGTGCAGCGGGTTCCATATTTACGGAGACGGTCTGCATCAGGGTGTGCGTGTGATTGATCTCGATGAAACCCGTCCCTGCGACCTGACGACATACATGGTCTATTACCGTGATTTCTTCGGCACGAAGTGCAATTCTATCCACGGCTACAATCTGCTGACCGACCGCTGGCATACCAATTTCAAGATTACCTTGGGCGTTCTCGGCACGGCGGCAGTTGCGACCGGCATCGGTGCGGCGGCAACGTGGATCGTGAAGCATACAAAGAAAAAGTAAAATGGGCAAAGAGGAGTTGCTATTATGATTGATATCAAGTTTTTAAGAGAAAACCCGGACATTGTCCGCCAGAACATCCGCAACAAGTTTCAGGACAAGAAGCTGCCGCTGGTGGACGAAGTCATCGAGCTGGACAAGCAGAGCCGTGCCGCCAAGAGTGAAGCAGACAGCCTGCGTGCGGGCAGAAATACGCTGTCCAAGCAGATCGGTGCCTTGATGGCACAGGGGAAAAAGGACGAGGCGGAGGAAGTCAAAAAACAGGTAGCCGCCAATGCCGCAAGACTTGCAGAACTGGAGACGCTGGAAGCGGCGTATGCGGAAAAGATCACCAAGATCATGATGACCATCCCGAACATTATTGACCCCAGCGTGCCGATCGGCAAGGACGACAGCGAGAACGTGGAGGTACAGCGGTACGGCGAGCCGATTACGCCGGATTTCGAGATTCCGTACCACACCGACATCATGGAGCGCTTCAACGGCATCGACCTGGACAGCGCCCGTGACGTAGCGGGCAACGGCTTCTATTATTTGATGGGCGACATTGCGAGACTGCACTCTGCCGTCATTTCCTATGCCCGTGACTTTATGATCGACCGTGGCTTCACCTATTGTGTGCCGCCGTTCATGATTCGCTCCAACGTGGTGACGGGCGTCATGAGTTTTGCGGAAATGGACGCCATGATGTACAAAATCGAGGGCGAAGACTTGTACCTCATCGGTACGAGCGAACACTCCATGATCGGCAAATTCATCGACAAGATCTTGCCTGTCGAGTCCCTGCCGCAGACCTTAACCAGCTATTCGCCCTGCTTCCGCAAGGAAAAGGGTGCCCACGGCATCGAGGAGCGTGGCGTGTACCGCATCCACCAGTTCGAGAAGCAGGAAATGATCGTCGTCTGCAAACCCGAGGACAGCAAAATGTGGTTCGATAAGCTGTGGCAGTACACCGTCGATTTGTTCCGCAGTCTCGACATCCCCGTGCGCACACTGGAGTGTTGCTCGGGCGATTTGGCCGATTTGAAGGTCAAGTCCGTGGATGTGGAGGCGTGGTCCCCGAGACAGCAGAAGTATTTTGAGGTCGGCTCCTGCTCCAATCTCGGCGATGCACAGGCACGCAGACTGAAGATTCGTGTCAGCGACAACAAGCAGAAATACTTCGCACACACCCTCAACAACACCGTTGTGGCACCGCCGAGAATGCTGATCGCTTTCTTAGAGAACAATTTGCAGG
This sequence comes from Oscillospiraceae bacterium, assembly GCA_029012165.1. Lineage (GTDB taxonomy): Bacteria > Bacillota > Clostridia > Oscillospirales > Acutalibacteraceae > UBA1425. Next base: position 4,374 of record JAQXLO010000166.1, read on the forward strand.
AGGATGGCTCCGTTCGGATTCCCGAAGCATTGCGTCCCTACATGGGCGGCAAGGAAATGCTTGTTCCGCAAAAATAAAAATAGGCGGAGCTGCCGTTGCAGACAGCTCCGCTTTTCTTAGGATATTGGTTAGGGGAT
>JAQXLO010000167.1 GCA_029012165.1 Oscillospiraceae bacterium
ATCGGGGTCGGGATGTGCCTTCACGGCACGGACGATATTCTCGGCGGCGGCGACATTGGTTTTGATGGTTTTGCGGGGATAGTAGTCTGCAGCAGGAGAAACCATACCGCCCACGTGCAGCACATAATCGGCGCCGCTGACCATTTGCAGAACGTCCTCGTAGTTGGTCAGGTCGCCCCAAACGATTTTAACGGCGGGATCGTTCATGTAGGGCATGAACTTTTTGCGGTTCTTTTCGCTGTTGCGAAGCAGCAAAACGATGTTGTGACGATACTTGCGGGCATACAGCTCCAGAAATCCCTGAAATCCCATATTGCCCGATGCACCGGTCAGCGCGACGGTTGTCTTCTTCATATGCACACTCCTCATAATTTTTTGTTTGCTAATAAATTATAAAGAAAAGCCCGTGTATTTACAAGAACAATTTACCAGAAAATGTTCAATAAAGTAAATTTTGTACAGTTATTGAAGCAGTGCGGCAGATTCGGGTACGGCGGAGAGAAGCAGCGCATGGAATTGTTGCGCAGCACGATTCGCCGTATCCTGCACTTCACGGTGGGAAAGGGGCGTGTCGCTGATCCCTGCCGCAAGATTGGTGATACAGCTGATCCCGCATACCCGCATCCCGGCGTGTACGGCGGCGATCGCTTCGCAGGCGGTGCTCATGCCGACGGCGTCCGCACCCAGCAGACCGAACATCCGAATCTCCTCGGGAGACTCATAATTGGGACCGCACGCCTGTAGATAGACGCCTGTTTTCAGCGGTATATTGGCCTGCTTTGCGCAGGCGGAAACGACAGATGCAAGGGACGGGTCGTATATTTGGCTCATATCCGGGAACCGAACACCCAGCTCGTCCAAATTTGGACCGACGAGCGGAGAGGGAACAAAACTGCTGATCTGCCCGGTCAGGAGCATCAGATCTCCAGGACGGAGCGTTTCACGGATGCCGCCCGCCGCATTGGTCAGAAAAAGGATTTCGGCGCCTAACAATCGCATCAGACGGATGGGCAGAACGACTTCGTGCATGGTGTACCCCTCATAATAATGTATGCGCCCCTGCATAAGGACAACGGGCACGTTGCGCAGGAAGCCGAAAACAAACCGTCCCTTGTGTCCCGCAACGGTGGATTTCGGGAAACCGGGTATGTCGGCGTAATCCACACATTTTTCTGTTTCCACCTCGTCCGCAAAACTGCCGAGGCCGGAGCCGAGGACGATGGCGATTTTCGGTACAAAGTCCGTCTGCTTGCGTACATATTCAAGACATTTTGTAAGCGTTTGCATAGAATCCCTCCATCTGTCGGAAATTATATCATAAATCTTTCCCGAAAACAATATTCTTTACCGATGGGAGGTATGTATAATGTATAAAAAGATCCTTTCTGCACTGATGGCAGTGCTCTGTATTTTTTACTGCGGTGTGACTGCGGATGCGCTTGTACTGTACGAAGATGGCTATCAGCTCTATGAGCCGGATGCGGTGGACGCTGATTTGGATGTTTTCAAGCCTGCGGACGGTTTGCCCGTGACGATAAATGCGAAAGCGGCCGTGCTGATGGACATGACCAGCGGAAAGGTACTGCTGGAAAAAAATCCGCACGAAAAACTCTATCCCGCATCCGTCACCAAAATCATGTCTATGCTGCTGATTGCAGAGGCTGTGGATCAGGGAGAGCTGCGGCTGACGGATGAGATCACCACCAGCACCAACGCCTCCTCCAAGGGCGGATCGCAGATCTGGCTGAAGGAGGGGGAGACGATGACGGCGGAGGAGATGTTGAAAGCCGTTGCGGTCTACAGTGCCAACGATGCCTGCACAGCGCTGGGAGAGCATATCGCCGGCAGCAGCGAGGCGTTTGTCAACATGATGAACGACAAGGCGAAGGCACTGGGCATGAACGACACGTATTTTGTCAACTGCACGGGTTTGGACGATGATACCACAGAGCACCTCACCACGGCCTACGATGTGGCGCTGATGTCCAGAGCCTTATTGCAGCATGCGTGGATCACACGATATACGACGATTTGGATGGATTCCCTGCGAGGCGGTGCAACGGAACTGGTGAACACCAATAAACTTGTCCGTTTTTATGACGGTGCAACGGGGTTGAAAACAGGCACCACAAACAAAGCCGGGTGCTGTGTGTCTGCCTCCGCAAAGCGAGGGGAAACCCATCTGATCGCCGTGGTTTTAGGCAGCGATAACAGCAAAGAACGCTTTGACTCTGCGAGAACCATGCTGAATTGGGGATTTGCAAACTACGAAACGGTCACGCCAAAAATAGATCCGGCGCAAATTACAAACGTGCGCATCCTCAAAGGCGTTACCGACACCATCACACCGCAGGTTCCGAAAACCGTATCCGTCCTCATCCCCAAGGGCAAGGCGGGGGAGATTACGCAGGATATACAGATCTGTGTGGATGCCGAGGCGCCCATCGAAAAAGGGCAGATTCTGGGCAAGGTACAGATCAAACTGGGTGACGAGGTTCTGGGGCAGTATACGCTTTCGGCGCCGTTTTGTGTGGAGAAACTGACAATATCCATTCTGTTTCGCCGCATGATCGGTTTTTTTGCCCAATAAAATGCATTTTTATTGGAATTTGATATTGCATTTATCGGAAGAATCGGTTAAAATATAAACGTGAAAATTTGGTTTTCTCGGAGGAAAAATAATGGCACTAACTTTTTCAGGCAAATATGCCGGGGACGCGGTGAATGCCGCATCTCTTGCCGCCATCGAGCCGGAGGTTCGCAAGGCGCATGAGATGCTTCGCAGCGGAACCGGCAAGGGCAGTGACTTTACCGGATGGGTCAATCTCCCGGCAGAGTATGACAAAGCAGAATTTGCGGCGATTCAGGATGCCGCAAAACAGATTCAGGCACATTCCGACATTTTGATCGTCATCGGAATCGGCGGCTCCTATCTGGGCGCCCGTGCCGTCATCGAACTGCTCAAATCCAACCTTTACAATGCATTGCCGAAGGATACACCCGATATCTACTTCGCCGGCAACACCATCAGTTCCGCCTCTCTCGCTGAGCTGCTGCG
>JAQXLO010000168.1 GCA_029012165.1 Oscillospiraceae bacterium
GGATATAGCCCAGAGAATCAAAATCCCCCACGGTGAGGTTCGGCTGAATGCCCCGCTTTTGCAGATGGGCAAACCCCTGATCCGCCGCAATCAAAAAGCTGTTCTGCGGGATGTACAGATCCCTCTCCGGCATAGATGCCACAATCACACAAACCATATTACACATTCCGATAATCCGCATACAGCATGTCAATGGCTTCCAGATAGCCGTCCGTACCGTGTCCGACCACGGAATACTTCGCCGCTTGGCGGATATAGCTGATGCGGCGGAACGGCTCACGGGTCGCAATGTCCGTGATGTGCACCTCTGCCAGCGGAATTTGCACGGAACGTGCCGCATCCAGCAAGGCTATGCTGGTATGGGTATAGGCGCCGGGGTTGATGACGATGGCGTCGATCTTGTCAAAATACGCCTTCTGAAAGGCATCCACCAAATCGCCCTCATGGTTGGACTGATAAAAAGAAACCTCTATATCTTTTTCGGCACAATGTCTGCGAATCTTCGCCAGCAAACTGTCGTAGGTTTCCGTTCCGTATTTATCCGGCTCCCGAATGCCGAGAAAATTCAGGTTGGGACCGTTCATCACCAAAAGCTTCATTGCAAATTCTCCTTGATGGCTCTGTTGATCTGTTCCCGTTTTTGCAGCTGCCACGCATCGGAATGGGGATATTCGTTGAAGGTCAGCACACCGTCGCTCTCCAGCAATTCCAGCGTCTTTTCCCGACCGATCAAGCTTTCCAAAAGGTTCAGGGCACGCTGATCCTGCAAAGCATCCCGAAACACCTTGAAGCGAAGCGAAACCAGCGGTTCGCCGTTTTCGCCGGGGTACAGCACATAGGCGTCTCCCTCCGGGAATGAACCCTTCGGATCGCTGGATGTAAACGGGTCGATGGGATGATCGGACAGCTGAGAATACCAGAAATTCAAGCCCCATTGCAAGAATCCCTTGACCTCGTATTTATACATCTGATACCCCAGCACGCGATTTCTCTGGGACGGCATCGCCATGAAACGGTTCGGGAAATATTCGTTGCCGGGGCAACAGCAATAGTATGTCCAAAGCGCAGGAACATGACCGGCGAATTTCGCCGCTCTGTCGATGCAGGGGATGGGTTCTTTCAACAGCCCACGCTCGTAAAAGTCGAAGTCGGACAAGGCATCCGTAACCGGGTAATCCGGGAACAGTTCACGGATCAGGGCACTGCGTTTGCCGTACTCCTTGATGCGCTCCATGGACGGCTCGTCCGAAACATGGAACCGACAGCGATCGGCTACGCCCTCTGCACGCAAAAATGCATCCAGTTCCGGCGCCAAAGCGCGCAGGAAAGCGGTGTACTTTTTGCTTGCCGCCCATGTTTTCCAGCCGAAGAGCTGTTTGTATTTCCCGTCCACCGTTGCCATGATTTTCGGAGCGTGCATGGCACCCCACTGGGTGAACAGGTGGGACATCTCAAAATACTGTACGCCGCACCGCAGGCACATCTGAAACCAGCGGTGCAGCTTGTCAAAGCCGAAGCTGTATTTGCCGTCCTGCAAAGTCACATCCACCAGCTGTACCGTCGGGCGTTCCTTACCCACGGCGGTATCCAGCGGCGGCGTAAACAGGGGGGTGAGCAGGAAATTTACACCGTGCTCCACGGCCGCACAAACAAAGTTCTCCGTAATGCGCCAGTATTCTTCGCTGAACACCGGCACATTGTAATATGTGCTGATGCAATCCGTATGGAACCAATGGGTGCAGATCAGGGACTGCTCGGGCAATGCTGCCGGAATGATCTCAACGGAAACGGTACACTCTGCGGCTGTTTGACCGTTTTCCGAAAAACGGACGTGAACCGTATGCACACCGTCCGCATACTCCCCTGCGCTGATCTCGAACCAGACGGCACAGGTACCCTCTCCCACCGAAATCGAATCCGTCGGGCGAAGCAGGTCGGGATACAGTCCCGGCGTTTTGCGCAGATAATAGTCGTCCGCATTGTCGTTGCACGCCTTTTGCACCGGAAAATTGCACACAGCAAACGTGCGAACGTTCAGGTCGCTTTCCACCGCAATGTCATAGACGGCACAGCGGTCGCTTTGCAGGGCGACTTGAAATGCGCCATACTCCCGGCGCAGCAAAGAAAGCCCGGTGAAGCCCTCCTGCGGGGGGACTTCATCGGGAAAGATTTTTTTCAGAGAAGAACACAGGGTACAAGTGAGCATACTATCCCTCCGTTATTTTTTGGACATGGCACAGTCCTTGCCGTAGGAGGCAAGCACTGCCTGATGGACGGCATCGTTAAATCCCAGCGCATCCAGCGCTGCAATGCCCTCGATCGTTGTACCGCCGGGCGTGCAGACACGGTCAATGAGTGCGTAAGGGTGTGCGTCCTCCTGCGCCACAGCCGCCGCACTGCCCAGTACGGTCTGCGCTGCAATCCGCAGGGCGAGATCCTTGCGGATGCCGATCTGCACACCGGCACGGGCGATCTCGTCCACAAATTTATAGGCGAACGCCGGCACACAGCCTGCAAGCACCGCAAACTGGGAAAAGAAGTTTTCCTCCAGCTCGATGGCATCGCCGAAAGATTTGCAGAACGTGTCCAAAAACGCCTTTTCCTGCGCACTGACCCGTTCATTGGGGCAATACGCTGTCATCGCTCCGCCGACAGAAGCATTGATATTGGTCATCAGCCTTGCCATTTTCGGCGCATAGGGAAGGAAAGAGGCGATGTACTGCATGGAAAGACCCGCCGCAACGGTCAGGATCAGGGGATCCTTCTTTTGAAAATCGCCGGCGAGAGAGGTTACCAACGCCGGAAAATCCTTCGGCTTTACAGCGAGAATGACCACATCGCAGTTCTGCGCCACCTCTGCCGCACTCTGCGCAGGTTTCGTACCGTATTTTTGATTGTTTTCCGCAATCTTTTCGGCAAACAGATCGTAGACCGTAAACTGTTCTCCCGAGAATTTGCCGCTGCGGACACTGCCGGAAATCACCGCAGACGCCAAATTGCCGGTACCGATTACTCCAATCTTCATGCCTCTGCCTCCGGGATCTCCGAGGTACAATGCGGGCAGCGGGTTGCCTCGATGGCAATCTCCGACTTGCAGAAGGGGCACTCCTTGGTCGTGGGCGCCGGCTCCTCGGCAGGTTTTTCTTTTTTACCGATGGAATGCACCTTGTTGATGCCCTTGACCAGCAAGAAGATGACAAGCGCCATAATCAGGAAGTTGATCACGGCGGAAATGAAGTTGCCGTATGCCAGCACTGCCGCACCGGCTTCCTGCGCCTCGGCAAGCGTTGCATACTTCACATCGCCGTTGAGCTGGATAAACAAATTGGTGAAATCCACGCCCTTTGTCAGAAGGCTGATAACCGGCATGATCACGTCGTTCACCAACGAATTGACGATCGCCTGAAATGCGCCGCCGATGATAACGCCGACAGCAAGATCGACCACATTGCCACGCAAAATAAACTGCCTGAATTCAGCCACAAAACCGTTTTTCTTTTCCTTTGCCATGATACAAACTCTCCTATTTTTTATTGGGGAATGTCCCCTGTTTTCCGTATTATAATAAAACACTGCGTAGGGTTTGTCAACCGATTTTTACTTTTTTCCGCACCGTTTTCCCTGCCGGATATCCCGCACACGCATAGCTTTATGTATTTCGTTGAGTACCTTCTTTTTATCCCCGCTCCACAGCGGCGCCAGCAACAACCGCTTGTCTCCGTCCCCGGTGATGCGGTGCACCACGATCTGCGGTTCCAGATGTTCGATGCAGTCCAAAAGGATGTCCGTATATTCTTCCAACGTCAGCGGTGTATACGCCATTTCGGCAAGCGCCGTCCCCCGCAGGACGTGCAGAAGCTGAAACTTCACCCCGTCTGTGCCCACACGGTTGAGGTATTCCACGGTGCGCAGCATATCCGCCTTTGTCTCTCCCGGCAGACCGAGGATCACATGGGTGATGACCGGGATCCCCACGGCGTGCAGCGCCTGCACCGCCTTTTCGTACACGGCGTTTTCGTAGCATCGGTGGATCGTGTGTGCCGTCGCCTCATGGGCGGTTTGCAGACCCAATTCCACCCAAACCGGCTTTTGGCGCCGCAAGGTCTCCAGCAATTCGATCACCTCCGACGGCAGACAATCCGGTCGGGTGGCGACATCCAGCACCGCAGTACCCGGCCAGCAAATCGCCTGCGTAAACTGTCTGCGCAGGTGCTCAACAGGCGCATAGGTACTCGTAAAGCTCTGGAAATAGGCGATAAACTGCGGCTCGTCTTTTTGGATTGGCATCTTTCGGGAGACACGCTCCACTGCTTTTTCCAGCTGTTCGGTCACGGAAAGTGTGCCGTCCGGCGTAAAGGCGCCCGAACCGTCCGCCGCACAGAAGATACAGCCGCCCGTCCCCTTGCTGCCGTCCCGATTGGGACAGGTCGTGCCGCCCTGCAAGGACAGCTTGTACAGCTTTCTGCCGAAGGTTTCCATGTTGTATTCATGCAACGCATAATAATATGGTCTCATAAAACGGAAAGCCACATCGTTGGATGCGGCTTTTCTCAACTCCTATTCCATGTCCTCATCTTTCTTGATCCCGAATATCCACCGCAGGATCCCCCGCAATGCCTTTGGACTTTTGACTACTACAATCTTCATCGTACCACCTCTCCCCTGTCAGCAGCGGCAAACAGCCGTGCCGATAAAAATCAACGAGGCAGCAGCGACAATGAGCAGCACCGAATACGGCAGTACCTGTGCAGTGATCAAGCCAAGCCCGAATGCGATCACCACCGGTCCAAATCCACGCAGTCTGCACCTGCCCACAGCATCGCCCCCCTTTGACGGTTTGTCATTAACCAGTATATACAGGGTGAGACGAAATGGTGCTTAGGCAACACGTCAAATATGGTGCGGCGTTGCCTTTACTTCAGCTGCCAGTCCTTGACCTGTTTGGCTTCCTCGTACAGGGTCACATAGCTTGTGTGGCGGGACTCAGGAATATCCCCCTGCTGCACCGCCTGTAAAATACGGCATCCGCTGTCGCAGGTATGGGCACAGGAGGTAAACCTGCATTCACCGAGAAAGGGTTCAAATTCCCGGAAGCAATACTGCAAATCGTCCTTGTGAATAAACTCGCCCTTTTCAATATCCAGCGCCGAAAATCCGGGCGTGTCCGCCACATAGCCGCCGCAGGTTCTGTACAGCTCCACATGGCGGGTGGTATGCCGTCCTCTGCCGAGTTTGCGGCTGATCTGCGCCGTTTCGATATGCAGGGCAGGGTCGATGGCATTGAGCAGGGTGGACTTGCCCACGCCGGAATTGCCCGTAAAGGCGCTCACCTTTCCGCACAGACTGCTGCGAATCGCATCCACATCCCCCGGAGACTCGGGACTGATGCAAAAGGTGGTGAACCCGGCGCTTCGATAGATCTTCAAAATCGGCTCCGGGTCTGCGAGATCGGACTTGGTGACAACGATCAGCGGCTCGATCTGCTTGTGCGCCGCAATGGCGGTCAGACGGTCTATGACCAGCGGATTCGGATTCGGCGCACACACCGAAACGACCACAAAAAGCCGGTCAATATTGGAAACCGGCGGTCTGGACAGAAAGTTGCGGCGGGCAAAAATCTCCTCCACCGTGCCCTCCTTGCCGTTTTCGCCGGGGGTGATGCGCACCATATCACCGGGAAGAGGCGTTATTCCCTGTTTGCGGAAAACGCCTCTTGCTTTACAGGTATGCAGTTGTCCGTCAGCTTCCACCTCGTAGAAGCCGCTGATTCCCTTCAGGATCCTGCCCTCCAGCTGCATCATCATTCTCCCTCGTACTTATACACGGACAGCACGATCTCCGTGCTGTACGCATAGCGGGTAAACGCCTTGTAGGGCGGTGTTTGCTGGAAAACGAGATCGTTCTTGGAGGCATCGCCGGTGGCAACATCGTTGCGTTTGATTTTGGTAAAGCCTGCATTCGTCAGCGTCTCATAGGCTTCATCGTAGCTGAAGCCCTCCACGGACGGCAAAATGCCTTTGCCTGTAATCGTGCTGCCTGAGCCGACATAGGTATTGGTCTTTTCACTGGTGATCTTGGCAGGCGTCTGGGTGAAGTCGATCAGGCACTCATAATAGGTGCTGTCGTTAATTTTGACGGTCAGTTTTTTGGTTTCATCGGAGGAAGTGATATCAAACGCATGGCTGCTGCCGTCGAGCAGAAGCGTCTTGGTAAGGTCGGATTGCAGTTCATTGCCGAGATACACCTTCAGCACGCCGTCCTCCCCGGTGTCCGGCAGACGGAAGGAAACCTTTGCCGTCGCCTCTGCCGGCTTGCCGTTGCTGACGACCACGCTGATCACGGTGCCTTTGGGCACCTGCGTCTCCTCGCGGTAGTTGGTCAGGCGCAGGACAACATCCTTGTTTTCATCGCTGTTTTCTTCGGAAGCAACTTCTATGTCCAGTCCGACAGACTGCACCAATTCTCTTGCCGTCTGCAAGTCGTAGCCGACAATCTTCGGTACGGCGACCGTGTCGCTGGCTGCGGCAACATACAAAACCACGGTCGTTCCTTTGGCCGCCTGCGTGGCACGCTCCGGCTGGGTACGGATGACCGTCTGTTCCGGTGCGCCGCTGTCCTTTTCATAGGAGATCTGCGTTTCAAACCCGGCGGCTTCGATCAGTGTGATGGCGTCGGTAAACGTGTAGCCGTACACATCGGGAACATCTGTTTTCTCCATCACCTTGGGGACGTACAGCACGATCTCCTCTTTGGGACGAATTTTGACACGGGCAGAGGGAGACTGCTCGTACACAACGCCCTGCTCATATGTAGCCTTTTCCACCGTGTCGTTGAGTTTGATGTTGAACGCAGCGTAGGCATCATTGTTTTGAATTTCCTCGTAGTAGTTCATTCCCACGAAGTTCGGCACGGCAACCTTTTTGGCAAAGACACCCGTGGCAAAACAGGTGACCACGATAATGACCGCCAAAATCAGCATACCGCCGATAATGCCGCCGATGACAGGCAGTGTACGGCTGCCGCTTTCCTCGTCCTCCTCTTCCGCTGCGGGGCGCACGGGCTGGGGTCTCGGGCGGGGATTTTGGCGAGGATTCGGCTGGGGACGCTGCTGCGCAGGTCTTTGCTGCGGCTGTCTTTGGGGCGGACGCTGCTGCGGCTGCGCAGGTCTTGGCACATGGCGTGTCGGCGCCTCGTCCACAAAGTAATTGTAGTTAAACTGCACACGGGGATTGCGGCGGAACTCATCGAGATCCATCAGCATCTCCGAGGCGGACTGATAGCGGTCGCTCTTGCGCTTCTGCATGGCACGCATGGTGATCTGCTCCAAACCGATGGGAATGGAGGGGTCGATCTCCCGGGGACGCTTCGGCTCCTGCTGGAGCTGCATGAGCGCCACGGAAACGGTGCTTTCCCCCTCAAAGGGAAGTCTGCCGGTGAGCATTTCATACAGCATCACGCCCACGGAATAGATATCTGCCTTGTTGTCGGTGGTCTCGCCCTTGGCCTGCTCGGGGCTGATATAGTGCACCGAGCCCACGGCACTGCCCGCCATGGTCTGGGTCTCACTGCGGCTGAAGCGGGCGATGCCGAAATCCGTGACCTTGATGGTGCCGTTTTCCAAAAGCATGATATTTTGAGGCTTGATGTCCCGATGGACAATGCCCTTGTCATGGGCGTGCTGGAGGGCACGCAGAATTTGGGTCATGAAGTAAATGATCTCTTTGTAGGAAAGCCTGCCCTGCTGTCCCATGTACTCCTTGAGGGTGATGCCCTCCACAAACTCCATGACGATATACTGCATCCTGTCGCCATAGCTGACATCGAACACCTTGACGATATTCGGATGGGACAGCACGGCGATTGCCTTGGATTCATTTTTGAAACGACGACGGAAGTCCTCGTTGGAAAGATACTCGTCCTTGAGAATCTTGACAGCCACGATACGGTCGTCGATGTTGTCGTACGCCTTGTACACAACGGCCATGCCGCCGACGCCCATGATCTCCCGCAATTCATAGCGGCCGTCCAGTCTTTTACCGCAATAATTATCCATACGAACCCTCTTTAATTTGAAATCGCAACGACCGTGATGTTGTCCTGCCCGCCGTGCGCATTGGCAAGCCGGATCAACTGCTCCGATACATCTGCGCTCTGTTCATGCAGTGTGCGCAGAATATCGAGGTCGTCCACCGTGTTCGTCAATCCGTCCGTGCAAATGAGCAATGTATCGCCCGGCTCGAACGGTTCTTCGCAGAAGTCGATGAGGATATTTTTGTCCACGCCCAAGGCACGGGTGATGATATTTTTGCGTGGATGATCCTTGGCTTCGGAGGCAGTGATCTGTCCCCTGTCCACCATCGCCTGAACCATGGAGTGATCCCGTGTCAGCTGGAAGATATTTTCCCCGGTAATGCGATACGCACGGCTGTCTCCGGCATGGGCAACATATACCGCACTGTCCCGCACCACTGCGGCGACCACCGTGGTACCCATCCCCTCGAAAGCAGGGTTGGAGCAGGACATCTCGTACACCACCGCATTGGCCGCCTCGATGGCGGAAAACAGCAAGCTGCGAATGGAATTGGCCTGCATCCCCTCACGGTAGGATGCGTGGATGCGCTCAGAGATGATGCGCACCGCCGTGGTGCTGGCCACGTCGCCGCTGGCGGCGCCGCCCATACCGTCGCAGACCACTGCCCACGCCATACCGTCCGGGAACTCGCCTGCCTGACAGGCATCCTGATTCATTTTGCGAACCATCCCGATATCTGTTTTTTGAAATATCTTCATGAGGTTCGACCTCCTTTTTGATTCCGCAGACGAAGCTGTCCGCAGGAAGCATCTATATCGGAACCGAGACTGCGACGGATGGTCGCATTCACGCCGTTTTTCTTCAAAACCTCCGCAAAACGGTCAACCTGACGGCTGTCGCTGCGGGAATAGGGGCTCTCGCTGAATTCATTGGCCGGGATCAGATTGACGTGCGCCAGCATTCCCCGAAGGCGCATGGCCAATTCCCGTGCGCAGGCGTCACTGTCATTGACGCCACGGATCATGGTGTATTCAAAGGAGATTCTGCGTCCTGTCTGCCGTGCATATTCACGGCAAGCGGTCAAAAGCTCCTCGATGGGGTAGCGCCGATTGACCGGCATAATCCGGGAACGAATTTCATTGTTGGGTGCATGGATGGATATGGAAAGGGTGAGCTGAAGCTTTCTGTCCATCAAGTCATAGATGCGCGGCACCAAACCGCAGGTGGACAGGGAAATATTGCGCATACCAATATGCAGTCCCCGCTCATCGCCCACCAGAGCCAAAAAGCGCATCACGTTGTCAAAATTGTCCAGCGGCTCGCCCATGCCCATCAATACCACATGAGAGACACGGATGCCTCTGTCCCGCTGGGCGGCATGGATCTGGCTGAGGATCTCGGAAGCCGTCAGACTGCGGACAAATCCGCCGAGGGTCGAGGCGCAGAACGCACAGCCCATCTTGCAGCCCACCTGAGAGGACACACAGAGGGTATAGCCGTACTTGTACTTCATCAG
>JAQXLO010000169.1 GCA_029012165.1 Oscillospiraceae bacterium
GTTGTCAAGGCAATACCACACAATCGAGGTGTGCGGTATTGCCTTCGGATTTCACCGACTGCGGTCGGCGACCAAAGGCGCCGCCTTTGGAATCCGCAAGCCTTCCCAAAGGCTTGGTCGAAACTTTTAATCCCACAAAAATCCGTGATGAAGCAAAAAATGGCTGCGCTTTCCGGAAAGGAAAGCGCAGCCACGATACGTTTAGGAAATCAGGCGGTGCGAGTCTGCTCTCTGGTTGCCTGATTGAGAGCAATGAGATTGGACTGCATATTTTTCATGATGGTGATGTCGGAGTTGTTGACATTGTTGTCCTCAAACAGGTCTGCCGCAAACAGCACCGCAGCGGAGAAATCGGAACCGGCGGTCTGTGCGTTAATTGACTTGGCGATGACGATATCCTGATTGTTGACCAGACCGTCGCCGTTCAGGTCGCCGAAGATCACGAGGGTGTAGGTTTCCAGCACTTCGCCTGTGACATCGCTGACCAGACGGACGATGGTGCCTGTGCCGACGTAGCCGATGTACTCAAATTCCAAGTGTGCCTTGCCGGTGATCCGGATGTATTCGTCCACGATCTCCTGCTCGGTCACGCCGATCTTCAAGCCGTAGATGAAGCCGCTTTCGGGGGCGACAACCGCCTTGGAACCTTCGACGTCGATGCAGGCGGCGATCTCCACCTCTGTCCAGACGGCGTACAGCTTGATCACCGGTCTGGTGCCGCTCCAGTTGATGTCCAGCGTGTCGAGGTCGGCTTCCTTCAGGGAGAAGGAGGCCATGTTCTCCAGATCCACAATGCCGCTGTCCGCATCCGTTTCGGAGAATGCCCAGCCGCTGAAGGTGTAGGGGGTACCGCCGATCTCCACCTCCGTGTTCTTGTTTTCACGCAGGGTCACGGCACTGCCCTCCATGGTGACGGAGGTGGCGATCATGGAACCGCTTGCGCCGTTCATGTCGTAGTTGATGGAGAATACTGCACCGTTCCAGCATGCGTACAGGGTGATGACGGCATTTTCGGAGCCGGCAAGGTTCAGCACCTTTGCCCCGTCTGCGTAGGTGGAATCGCCGCCCTTGGTCAGAGACCAGCCTGCGAAATTAAAGCCGGGACGGGAGAAAACGTTAGTGGACAACGCCTGCTCGATGTCAAAGTAGAAGGTCTGATCGGACATGGAGCCGGCTGTGGCGCCGTTGCCGTCGAAGTGTACCGTGTACTGTCTGGCATTCCAAAGCGCCGTCAGGGTAACGTTGCCGACCTTTTCGCTGTAGGTGCCGGCGGGATAAACGCCGTTGTCCCAGCCGCTGACCTGCCAGCCGCCGAAGGCATAGCCGGGACGGGTCGCCGCAGGCAGAGTAACGGTGGAAGTGATGTCGTAGGTGTAGGTAGCGTTCCCGGTGATGGTGCCGCCGCCGGTGACGTAGGTGATGGTGTAGGATTCGGGTGTCCACTGCGCCGCAAGACGGACGGAGCCGTATGCGTCGCCTGCGGCAAGCGTGCCGGAATAGACGCTCTGCACAGACCAGCTGCCGCTGTTCTGGGCGGGCATCCAGCCGTCAAAGACATAGCCTGCACGGGCAGCAGCAGGCAAAACGACAGCATCGGAAACGCTGTAACCGGTGGTGTAGACAGAGTCGGTGATGGTGCCGCCGGTGGTGTCGTAGGTGATGGTGTAGGCGTTGGACGACCAGACCGCATACAGCGTCACGATGGAGCCGGCGGTGGTGGACAGATCCTGCACGGCTGCGCCGTCCAGATATGTAGCGGCGGTTGCGTTGTTGGTCGCCGACCAGCCCAGGAAGCTGTAGCCGGTGCGGGTGTAGGTGTTGGTGTTCAGCTTTGAACTCTTGCCGTAGGTCATGGGCTGAATGAGCATGGAGCCGTCGGTGGAGTGGTTGCCGTCAAAGGAGATGTAGTAGGTGATGCCGCTCCAAACAGCCTTCAGCGTGACGTTGCCCAGCTTGCCGGCGCTGACATTGCCGGCGACATAGGTGTCGGTGCCCCAGTTGCCGCTGCCGTCCGCAACCCAGCCGCCGAAGCTGTAGCCGGTCTTTTGGGCAGAGGGCAGGGTGATGGTGGACTGGACGTTGTACGCCGTGGTGTAGCCGGTGCCGGATATGGTGCCGCCGTCGGCGTTGTAGAGGATGGTGTAGCCGGCGAGAGACCACTGGGCGTTGAAGGTCACGCCGCCGTACATACCGGCGGTGATGGTGCCGTTATAGGTGATGCCGATGGTCCAGTTGCCGGCGTTGGTGGCGGATTGCCAGCCGGCGAAGATGTAGCCGGTCTTTTCCACGGTGGCAGGCAGGGTGATGGCGTCCTCGATGGTGTAGCTCTTGCTGAAATCGCTGTCACGGATGGTGCCGCCGTCGGTGTTGTAGGTTATGGTGTAGGTGTTTGGACTCCAAACGGCAAACAGCGGGACAACCGCATCGGGTGTGGCGGTCAGGTTGATCACGATCTGCTTGTCGCTGTATTGAATCTGCTTGGCGGTGCTGGTGGACGCCCAGCCAAGGAAACTGTAGCCGGTGCGGACAAAAGCATTGGGGCTCAGCGCCTGGGAGGTGCCGTAGACGAAGCTTTGGTTCGCCATGCTGCCGCCGTTTGCGCCGTTGCCGTTAAAGGAGACGGTGTAGCCGTTGGCTTTCCACTCGGCATACAGGGTAACATCGCCGTATTTGCCGGCGGGCAGAGGCGTGCCTGCGTCGTAGCTCAAGGGACCCCAGTTGCCGCTGTCGTTGGCTTTCCAGCCGCTGAGGGTCAGACCGTTCTTTTCCGCATAGGGCAGAATCACATTGGACTCGATGGTATAGGTGGTGTCGTAGCTGCCGACGATGGTGCCGCCCGTGGGATCCAGCTTGATGGTGTAGACGGCCTTTTCCCAAACGGCGTACAGGTTGACGATGCCGTCCTTTTCCGTCGTCAGATCGGAGACAAGCGCTTCGTCCGCATAGATGGTGCCCGTACCTTCGGGGTTGGTCGCCCAGCCGGCAAAGACATAGCCGCGCTTGGTGAAGGTGTTGGCGTTCAGCGCCTGGGGATCATTGTAGACGAAGAATTGCTCGGTGGAGGTGCCGGAACCTCCGTTGCCGTTGAATACGACGCTGTAGGTATTGGGCACATAATAGAAGGTATAGTAGATGTTGCCGCGGTTATCCGTGCCGGACGTGCCTGCACGGGGGTAGGTGATCGTGCCGTCCTCGGAGAACACGGCACCTGTCGCAGAGGTGGTGAAGGCATTGGGATAGGTGACTGCGGCGCCGATGCTGAAAGTTGGCACCTGCTGGGTCTTGAGCGCACCGACAAAGGTATAGCCGGGGCAGATTTCCGGTGTGAGCGTTACGGTCTGGATAGAGGTAATGGATGCGGAGCAGACAGTCTCGCCGCCCAGAAGCTCCACGCACTTGTAGGAGCCGTTTTCCAGACGCTGCAGAGCAACGTTGGTCTGGGTCACGGTGCCCTTAACACGGCCGTTGCCGTTGAGCAGAGCGGTGATGGCGGTGTCGAGTGCCGTGGCCACGGCGTCGGCCGTGGTGTATTCGACGGACTTGTCGCCGACGATGGCGTTCACGGACACCGTGCCGTCCACCTTGGTCAGCGCCATGTTTGCCGCATGGTACAGTGCGGAGTAGTTTTTCCAGTAGGTGGAGGAAGTGTCATACAGGCTGCTGCTGAGCATGGCGGAATTGGCGATCGCCTTTTGCACCGTGGAACGCAGGAAAGTCTTGTCGAGCATATGGATGTAGGTGCGCAGCTCGGAGTAGTTCCAGATGGTGTCACCGCCGTAGTGGTCGGTGCTGTCGTCGCTGTCGTGGTTGAAGTACCCGGTGCTGACCATATACAGGCCGGTGCCCGAGGCGGAAGAGATCGCTCTTGTCCAGCGTCCGTTGTACTTCACGCCCTCTTTTTCGGCGTTGGCAGCCCAGCCCTTGCTGTTGGCGGTGTCGTTGGAGTAGTGACCGGCCGAGGCGAGGATGCTGCCTGCGGAATATTGCGCCCAAAGGGCTTCGCCTGTGGCAGTGGCGTTCTTTTCTTTGGCAGTCACCACGGAGGAAGCAGGTGTGCCGGTATAGTTGGCGACAAACCATGCGCCGCTGTTTTTGGTGCCCTTGTCCCGGGTGCCCATGAGACCCACGGACAGGTTCGGGATCTGGTTGAGGTTGGTGTAGCGGCTGGTGTCCACGGTGAGCACGGCGTTGGGGGAGTAGTTGACGCTGGAAACCGCATAGTCGCCGGTGTTGCCGGTGTCGATTTCGTTGTTCAGGTAGTGGAAGGACATATCCGGCACAGGCGGAACGCCGGCGCTCTGGTTAAGCCATGTGTCGGGGGACAGATCGACAATGTCCGTATAGAAGAAGCGGCTGGTCGAAGCCGTTGCGGAAGCGAACTGGGCGTTCAGCTTATCGATCGTCACGCCGGCATTGAACGAGGAGGAGAACGGCATCATGCCCTTGCCCTCGCTGGACAGGGCGGTGTTGGGGTAGTAGGTGCCGATGTTGGCGGTGTCGGTATCGTGAACGCCGCTGACCCAAGAGATGATGTCGCCGTAGGAATCCGTGCCCCGATTGTTGCGGGAGTGGATGGCGGCACCGACGGGCTGGGGATAGGGCTTGTAGACATAGGTATATGCCATGACCGTCTTGCTGCGGTTGTCGGACTTGTCGAAGAACGTTGCGATCCAGCGCAGGTATACGCCCGTGACCGTGCTTTCGATGGAGGGGGACATACCGGAGGTGATGTGGACCGGATCCTTTGACGGTACCATGGTGAACTCGGCGCCCGCATAGCGTTCGGTGCTGTCGCCGAAGGTGATCCGACCGCCCAGAGACGAAACACCGTCCTCGTCAAGCCACTCAAACTTGATTTTCACCGAGTCGGCGTTTTGGTAGTTGAAGTAGATATCGCCGACACTGTCCTCACCCGTATCGCAGGTGATCGACCCGTCTGCATTTACGGTGTTGTTGACGTACCACTGGAAGCTCATCTCACGGTCAGCGTTGTAGCAGTCCCAGGTGGGAGTCAGATAGATCGTTTCCGGCACAACGAAGGTGACCGGTGCGATATCGTCCGATTTCGCAGTGGAAACAGAGGCGTCCGCCGTTGGAAAGAGGGACGACGGGTCTGCCAGACAGAACGAAGTCAAAATCAGTGCCAGCGCCAAAAGGACGCTGCAGGATTTGCGAAAAACAGTTTTCAGCATAGAGCATACCTCCTTGTATACAAAAGTATAGCATTAAGGGTAAGACGCTGTCAATCGTTTTTCAAAAAAAGGACAGGTATTTCAACAATTCAGGCAATTTTTTGCCCGCTTTCCCCTTGACAAACGTGTAAATTGTGTTAGAATATGAAAATGAATTTCATTTTCATATTTGGCGGTGAGACGATGCAGTACAACACCAAGCAAAAAAACTATATCACGGCGATCCTGCGCAACGCCGACGGCACCCACAAAACGGCGGAGGAGATCACCCGGGAGCTTGCCGAACAGGGCGTTTCCGTCGGCAAGGCGACGGTCTACCGCCAACTGGAGCGGCTGACCGAGCAAGGCGTCGTGCGCAAGTTTTTCGTGCAGGAGGGCAGCGCCTGCTACCAGTACGTGGGCGACCACGGCGACTGCCGCAACCACTACCACTTCAAGTGTGCCGTCTGCGGAAAGCTTTTGCATCTGGAGTGCGATTTCATGGACAAGGTTTCCGCCCATGTTTTCGAGCATCACGGCTTTACCATCAGCAACGAAAAGACCGTTCTCTACGGCATATGTGCGGAATGCAGAAAGGCGCAGAAATGAAAAAAATACTCTCTTTGGTTTTGACTCTTTGCCTGTTGACGGCATTGGCCGGGTGCAGTATCGGCTCCGCAGGGTCGGATAAACTGCAGGTGGTCTGCACCATCTTCCCCCAGTACGACTTTGTCCGTGCGGTTGCCGGGGATCTGGTGGAAAACACCCTGCTGCTGCCCATCGGCTCGGAGAGCCATTCCTACGACCCCACCCCGGCGGACATTCTGCGCATCGCCGATGCGGATCTGTTTTTGTACATCGGGGACAGCATGGAGACATGGGCAAAAGGCGTGATGTCCGAAATTGACGAAGAAAAAACGCAGGTGCTCAACCTGACCGAAGCGTTGGGGCTGCAGGTGTCCGCCCACGCAGAGCATGACGGCGGCATGGATCCCCACATCTGGACAAGTCCCGTGGTGGCGATGGATATCGTGGCGCTGATCCGGGACACGCTCATGGAGCTGGATCCCGACAATGCCAAATCCTACGCCGACAATGCCGGCATCACCCTATCGCAGTACAAGCAGCTGGACGCCTCCATCCGGGAGACGGTGAACAGCGCCGAAAACAAGCAGATCGTGTTCGGAAGCCGCTTCGCCCTGCACAACTTTGCGGCGCAGTACGGGCTTGCCTGTACGGCGGCATTCGATTCCTGCACCGAGGAATCGGAGCCTACGGCGTCGGCAGTGGCGTCCATCATCGATCTTGTGCGCAAAAACAATATCCCCGTTGTGTTTTACGAGGAGCTGACCGTCCCCACCACGGCGAACACCATCGCCGCCGAAACGGGCGCAGTGACACGGCTGTTCCACTCCTGCCACAACCTAACAACCGAGGAGTTTGACAGCGGGGAGACCTACCTTTCCCTGATGAAGCAAAATCTCGTCTATCTTATGGAGGCGCTGAACATATGAGCATTCTCTCGTGTGAACACGTATCGGTCGCCTACGACGGGCGCACGGTGGTGCAGGACGTCAGCTTTTCGGTGGAGAAGGGCGAGTACCTGTGCATCGTCGGCGAAAACGGTTCCGGCAAAAGCACCCTGCTGAAAAGCATCCTCGGTTTAGTCCCCGTGCGAAGCGGCTCGATTTCTCTTGCGTGCAGGGACGGCATCGGCTATCTGCCCCAAAGCACCCCTGCCCAGCGGGATTTTCCCGCAAGTGTGCGGGAGGTGGTGCTGTCGGGCTGCGGACAAAAGCTCTTTTACGGCAAGGCGGCCAAGGAACGTGCCGCACAGAATATGCGGGAACTGCATATCGACACCATCCGCAAAAAATCCTACCGGGAGCTGTCCGGCGGTCAACAGCAGCGTGTGCTCTTGGCGCGTGCGCTGTGTGCTGCCGAGGCGCTGCTGCTGCTGGATGAGCCGGTCACGGGACTGGATCCGCTGGTCACGGCGGAGATGTACGAAACCATCCGTGACCTCAACCGCCGGCGGGGGCTGACGGTCATCATGGTGTCCCACGACATCGCCGCAGCCGTCCGGCACGCAGACAAGATCCTGCATCTGGATGCGGGCACGGAATTTTTCGGCACTGCCGCAGCGTATCTGCAAAGCGATGTCGGCAGACGGTTTGCAAAGGGGATCTGACGTTGAATTTAGTCGTACAAATCTTATCCTACCATTTTGCGCAGAAGGCACTGCTGGTCGGCACCCTGACGGCGCTGTGCTCGGCACTTCTGGGCGTGAGTTTGGTGCTCAAGCGCTACTCCATGATCGGTGACGGACTGTCCCATGTGGGCTTCGGTGCGCTGTGTGTGGCGGCGGCGCTGAATCTGGCGCCGCTGAAGGTGGCGGTACCCGTGGTGATCGTTTCAGCGTTTCTGCTTTTGCGCATCAGCGAAAACAGCAGGATCAAGGGAGACGCCGCCATTGCCCTCATTTCCAGCACGGCCATCGCCGTGGGACTGATCGTCTCCTCCCATGTGGACGGGATCAACGCCGATGTGTCGGGCTATATGTTCGGCAGTGTCCTGTCCGTGGAGGACAGTGACGTGCCCATGAGCGTGGGGCTGTCCCTTGCGGTGCTGGTGTTGTATGTCCTTTTTTATAACCGCATCTTCAGCGTCACCTTTGACGAAAGCTTTTCCAAGGCGACGGGGACAAACACCGCCGCCTACAACGCCCTCATCGCCCTGCTCACGGCGGGCACGGTGGCGGTGGGCATGAAGCTGATGGGCACCCTGCTCATCTCCTCGCTGATCATTTTCCCGCCCCTGAGTGCCATGCGGGTCTGCAAAAGCTTTCGGGGCGTGGTCTGCACCTCGGCGGTGCTGGCGGTGGTTTGCTTCTTTTTCGGCATCGTCGGCTCCTTCGCCTTTGAACTGCCGGCAGGCGCCAGCGTCGTGGCGGTGAATGCGGCGGCGTTTCTTCTGTTCCTGCTTGCAGGTGCCATTGGGAAGAAAGTCCGGGGGCGTGGGGCATGAGTGAGATGTGTACCCTCTGCCCGAGGCGATGCGGTGTGGATCGCACCGTATCGCACGGCTTTTGCCAAGTGGCCGCACAGCCCGTTGTCGCCCGTGCGGCGCTGCACTTTTTTGAGGAGCCGTGCATCAGCGGCGAGCGGGGCAGCGGCGCCGTGTTTTTCAGCGGCTGTAACCTGCGGTGCGTGTTCTGCCAAAACCATACCATCAGCCGCTCGGAATCGGGCAAAAAAGTTTCGCCGGAGCGCCTGCGGGAAATTTACTTTGAACTGATCGCCCAAGGTGCCCACAACATCAATCTCGTCACCCCGTCCCACTTCGCCGGGGCGGTGGCACAGTCGCTGGAGGGCGGTTTGCCGGTGCCCGTGGTATGGAACTGCGGCGGGTATGAGAGCGTAGAGACATTGCGGATGCTCGAGGGCAAGGTGCAAGTTTATTTGCCCGATTTTAAGTACACAAACAGCCTTTTGGCCAAAAAATATTCCGCCGCTCCCGACTATCCCCGGGTGGCCGAAGCGGCGCTTTTGGAGATGTACCGCCAGACGGGAAACTGGCAGGCGGACGAGGACGGCATTTTACAAAAAGGCGTACTCATTCGCCATCTCGTCCTGCCGGGAAATCTCCCGAACACCTTCGGCGTGATCGACCGTGTGCGTGCCCTGTTCCCCGAACCGGGGCAGGTGCTTTTCAGCCTGATGAGCCAGTACACGCCCGTGTGCGATACGCCCCAGTATCCCGAACTTTGCCGTACACTGACACCGCAGGAATACGAGCTGGCACAGCAGTATCTGTTTGACAGCGGCTTGGAGGACGGCTTTGTGCAGGACATGGAGTCGGCGGATGAAAGCTACATCCCCGCCTTTGACGGGACAGGAGTTTAAGGAGGGAGCAATATGGTGGTCACTTTTCGACCCTTTACTTTACAGGAATATAACCGATTCGAGGAATGGAGCATCGGCAGCTATGCCCGATCGCTGGTATCCTCCGGCACGGAGTCGGAAAAGGACGCCCTGTGTGCCGCCGCCGAGGAGTTTGAGGAACTGCTGCCCGAGGGCATGCACACCCCCGGCAACACGTTCCTGCAGGTTCAAAACGAAGACGGCAAGGACGTGGGCTATGTGTGGTATGCCGACGCCGAGGCGGACGAAGTGTTCCTGACCGATTTCGGCGTGGAGCCGGACTACCGCCGGCAGGGGTACGGATTCGCCATTCTGCGCAAGCTGGAGGAAAAGCTTGCCGCCGAGGGAAAGCGGCGCATTTCCCTGCACGTCTTTGACAACAACACACCGGCGATCCGGCTGTACAAAAAAGCGGGCTACGCCGTGTACGATCACTGCGAGCCGGCAAGTACATATATGCAAAAGGAGATCGGCA
>JAQXLO010000170.1 GCA_029012165.1 Oscillospiraceae bacterium
CAAAGGAAAGGCTCTGCACACAGCCGAGGTGCGAAAGGGTCGATACGGCGCCGAAGGCGAAATTCTGTGCGCCGGACGCCGCCCAGTACAGCGGCAGTTCCAGCACAAGATCCACACCGCAGCGTACCGCCGCCTCCGCCCTTGCCCATTTGGACAGAATCGCCGCTTCGCCCCGCTGGACAAAGTTGCCGCTCATCACCGCCACAACTGCATCCGCACCCATCGCCCGTGTCTTTTGCAGGTGATAAGCGTGACCGTTATGAAAGGGATTGTACTCTGCGACAATGCCGGCGATATGCATGGATTATCTTACTCCTCCTGTGCCTGCAACGCCCGGAACGCCTCCAGAACACTCTCCACATCCCGCTTGTTGACCAGCACTTCACGCCGTCCGTTTAAATCGGTCAGGTAGAAATTCTGATCGTAGGGGATAAATTGCAGGGTCATGGTTTCAAAGTTTTTCACGGTGGTATGGTATGTCACGGTGATGACCGGATCGCCCTGCACCTGCTTTTCGGCGAAGCCCTCGCCCACCATACCCTGAATGGACGAATAGAAGCTGTTGTAGTCCGAGGCGGTGATCTGTTTGCCGTCCAGCGTATAGCGGATGGTTTCACTGCCGTCCTCCTGCTGGGTACGGGACAGGGAGATGGTAGATTTCTTCCCGTCTGCCGTCACGTCCACGGAAACAATATCCACCGACCGAACGGCACACACATCGCCGCTGCGCAGGGTACCGAAATCAAAGGCACGCAGCGTGTCCATATATTCCGCATCGATCAGATACACCACGGGGGAATCGGCAAGCTTTGCATAGTAGGAGCCGTCGTCCGCCTGCTTGCCCACAGTCAGCTTTAATTTGCAATCGGTCGTTTTCGTCTCGGTGATGGGCTTGTCGTCCTCGTCCAGTTCACCCGTCTCGATCTCTTCCGACACGGTATAGGCCACTTCCAAAGTCAGCACAGGCGCATCCAGACCGAAGCTCGTCAGCTGTTCCTCTGTCGCCTTGTACGCACCGCAGCCTGTGGAGGTATAGTTCACGGCACTGCCGACCAAAGACCGGGACGCCACAGCATCCGCCGGTGTTTTGCTGTCAAGGAACCATGTAAAGTCCCGGCTGTAGACGGTGGACAGCCCCTCTTGGGCATAGAACAGCTGCGTGGTTTTGCCGTCCAGCGTCAGCACCATCTTCGTCACCTCGTCCGTGGACGCAGTGCGCATCTCCTCGACCTCCGCCATGGATGTCAAATCGTGGTCAAAGTCCGCCAGAAAGTCTGCGGAAATGAGATAAATCTGCTCGGTGCCCGCCACATTCATATAGTAGCTGTCGCCGTAGTTGTTGTAGTTGCCGATGTAATACGTCACCTCGGTGCCGTCCGAAAGCGTAAAGACATAGGCTGTGGACGGATTGGCAAGACCGTATTCTTCAAAATCATCCTTGGACTCGCTCACCAGACGCTTGGCGGACAGCTTTGCCGCATCCGCCGCCATGGTCGTGGGATACGCCTGATTGAGCGGGTAACTGCGGTCACTGTCGAGGAACCACTGCTCCTGCTCTTTGACCAGCCGAATCTCCTGCTTGCCGGAGAGGAAACGAATGCCCACAATGTCCTCGGACTGCATCGCCTGCACGGCAACGCCCTCCTCCTGCGAGGCATCCTCCCCGTCAGCGTCCTCTTTGAGGAAATGCGCCGCCGCAAAGTAGCCGCCGCCCAAAATCAACGCAACGAGCAAAAGAATCAGGAACTTTTTACCGTTCGCCATCAGCGTTTCTTCCTCCTGACAAAGATCACGATGCCGACAATGATGAGCACCAAAGGCAGGATGACCGTAATGCCAAAGCTCCACAAAGATGTGCCCGAATCGGTCATCTCCAGCGAACCGCCGCCGGAAAGCGCCTTAGACTCCACAACGGAGATGTTCTCCTCCAAGTCGCACATCCATTTCAGAGCGTTCAGCAGCAGATTGCTGTTGCCGGCATAGAGGATGAAGTTATCGTCCAAAAAGTACGGTGTGCCCAAAATGACTGCACGGGTCTCGCCGTCCTTGACCTGCTCGGTGACGGCAAACGCCACATCAAAGGGGCCGTCCGTGTCGCCCTCCGCCTTTTCCGCAGAGTTGTTGGTCAAATCCGTGCGGGAGAATGCGGAATCCGAAGTGGTCATCAGCGATGTGACCTCCAGCGTACTGCGGATCGTCTTAACGGCAGAAATACTCTGCACCAGAGGCATGAACACATGGTAGTTGTTCTCGATCAGCGGGTCGGTGATCTCGTGGCTGTTCAGCGTAGGCACCAAATAGTTGGGGTACTGGTAGTATGACGAGGTGTCGCCCTCGACTACAAAGCCGTCGGAGGTTTCCACACCGTAGGCCGCCAGCAATTTGTCAAAATTGGGGGTTGCGGCCTTTTGATCCATTGCCGGGATGGCACACGCCAAAAGACGTCCGCCGCCTTCCAGATAGGTCAGGATCGCCGTGCGCTCGCTGTCGGAAATGTCCACATTCGGTCCCAGAATCAACAGACATGCGCAGTCCTCGGGCACCGTCTTTTCCATCACCAGATCCAATTCGCACAGCTCGATATTTTCCGAGGCGATCGCCGACTGCACCGTGGTACCCAGTGTATACTCGCCGTGACCGGTCAGGGCGTAGATCTTCGGCAAAACATCCGTGGTGACATAGTTCAGTGCGCTGGTGATCTGTCCCTCGCCGTCAAAGATGTCGGGAGAAACACTCTGCCCGTAATAGGCATACATCTGCGCCTGTTCGCTGTACTGGTAGATGTCCGCATAGTCCACGACTTTGCTGCGCTTATCGCTGACAAAAATCAGACTGTTGGCGCTGAGCGCATCGTCCGTATACTGGGAGGCGATTTGGGAGATCTCCGGGTCACGAACCTCCACCTTGATGTGGCTGTTCAGATCCGCATACCGTGCCAAAAGCGTGGAAAGCGTGGTGTCCTTTTCACTTTCGGTGGTCAGATGGTAGATGGTGACATCGCCGTCCACTTCCCTTGCGATCTGTTTGGAATACTCGCCGAGGGTATACAGATCGGTACCGCTGATGTCCAAGTCCGTCCATTTGGAAGGCAGGGTGGACACGATCATATTGACCAGCACTGCGATCACAACGACAACGGCGCAAACGGCAAGGCTCATGCTGCCCGCCTTAAAGTTGCGGGTCTTGAACGCTGCTTTCAAAGCACCTTTTTCTCTCTTGATGCCCTTCATCAGCTCCACCTCCTTTTTTCAACCGACTGCACCGTAAAGAAGTTGAACAGTACGGCAACTGTGACAAAATAGACAACGGCTTTCAGGTCGAACACGCCGTTCGCAAAGCTGTAAAAACGGTCAAATACGGACAGGGTATCGAACATGGCAGGCAGTGCGCCCTCCAGCAACGTGGGATTGACAAAGCTGATGATGATCACAGGGATCTCCAGCACCACAAACAGGATCCATGCCGCCGTGGAGTTTTTGGTAATGACCCATACGATCACCGCCAGCGCCAGGATCAGCACCGCAAAGCCGACCATCGTAGCGCCCGAAGCAGAGGGCAGGTACTGCGTCAGACTGGACATCAGGTAGCACAGCAGCATGGCGCCGAAGCTTAAAAGTGCGGAAATGATCTGGTTCTCCGTCAGGGAGGACATGAACATCCCGATGGCGATCAGCGCCGCACCCAACAGCAGGAACGCCGCTACAGCGCTGAAAACGGCAACATAGGAAACATAGCCCGACGGATCATAGGGCTTTAGAAGCAGCGGATACAAACAGCTGATTGCCACGGGGATGGCATACACCGCCAGCATCGCCAGATACTTGCCCACCACGATCTGTGCCGTGGAAATCGGCAGAGAATACAGCAGCTGATCCGTCTTTTGCCGCCGCTCCTCTGCGATGGAGCGCATGGTCAGAATCGGCACGGCGATCAGGAAAACAAAGCCGCTGTTATAGTAAATGTACTCAAAATGGGAGCTTGCCTGCGAAAAGCAGATCACGCTCGTGTACAGTCCGAACACCAACAGGAAAAATGCGACAAACACAAATCCCGTGACGGAACGGAAGTAAGAGCGAAATTCCTTTTTAAAGATCGCCGTCATCGTCTTGCTCCTCCCCTTCTTCATGATTTTCAGGTGCATCAAACGCCGCATGGGCATCGTAGGCACTGGGCATGGTTCCGTCGAGCAGCGCCTGTGCATCCACCTCCAGCGGTTCCTGCGCCTGCGGTGTCTGCGCCGCCGCTTCGGCAGGCGCCTCGGAGATCAGCTCCATGAACACATCCTCCAAGCTTGCCTTGCTCTCCTCGAGACGAAGCACATAGCAGCCGTTCTCTGCCAGCGCTTTGGAGAGGGACGCCTTGACGTCCGAGCCCTTTTGCGCAGTAATGACCGCATCCGTGGAGCCGTCCTCCCGTGTCTCGGACACCTCGAAGCTTTCGATGCCCTCCACAGCGGACAGCACCTGCGTGAGTGTCTGCGCATCGCCGCCCACAGTGATATGCAGAACCGGCTCGGCAACGAAGTGGCTCTCCAAATTATCCGGCGTGTCCTCGGCAATCAGCTTGCCGCCGGAGATGATGAGGATCTGGCTGCAGATTTCGCTCACCTCAGAGAGGATATGGCTGCTGAAAATCACCGTATGCTGCGGCGCCAGCGATTTGATCACATTGCGGATCTCGATGATCTGCGCCGGATCCAGTCCCACGGTCGGCTCATCCAAAATGATGATCTGCGGGTCGCCGAGGATCGCCTGCGCCAAGCCCACACGCTGTTTATAGCCCTTGGACAGGTTCTTGATGAGTCTGTCCTTCACATCCAAAAGTCCCGTCTTTTCCATGGCTGCGCTGACAGCCTCGGCACGATTCCCCTTTTTCAGCCCCTTCAGCTCGCCGACGAAATCCAGATACTCCTGCGGCGTCATGTCGGGGTACAGCGGGGGCTGCTCGGGCAGATAGCCGATGGACGCCTTCGCCTTGCGTGCGTCCTTATAGATATCGTGTCCGTCGATCAGCACGTCGCCGGACGTTGCCGCCAGACAGCCCGTGATGATATTCATCGTGGTGGACTTGCCGGCGCCGTTGGGACCGAGAAAGCCATAGATCTGCCCTTGCTTTACGGTGAAAGACAGGTCGTCTACAGCACGGTGATCCCCATACTGTTTTACAAGG
Source organism: Oscillospiraceae bacterium (assembly GCA_029012165.1). Classification (GTDB taxonomy): domain Bacteria; phylum Bacillota; class Clostridia; order Oscillospirales; family Acutalibacteraceae; genus UBA1425. Next base: position 5,170 of record JAQXLO010000170.1, read on the forward strand.
TTTTTGACCTCAATCAAGTTGATTCCTCCTGTCGGCATAATTTTCCTGTATAGTATACACCTGATTGATGAATAAAGGATGAACAAAGCAAAAACAAGCCAAAAAATTCTGCTTTTCCGTCCCTTAAAGTGTCGTAAATAAAGAGAGCGTGCCGGCGGCGTTTATGTCCCAGCGCTCGAATCCGGCTTGAACAGCCGGTGAATTGTCCGCCAGCGTAAAGTCAAAATTCTGCGCATCCCGGAACCACGGATCCGCAAAAACCGCCTTGGTGTAATGCCCCAAAAGCCGCATTTCCAAACGGTTCAGGGTTTTGAAAGGATTGCGGCTCCCGTCATCCCCGTTTTTGGTACACAGTACGAACACGCCTCGCGTGTAGTCCCAGTAGAAATTACCGCTTTCCGCAATCTTGCGGTTTTTGGGGTCGATTCTCGTCATCATGGCGCTGTCGTCCCCGACGAAAATGTTGCGCTCCACATATGCCGAGAGATGCGCTTCACTGCGTGTGATACGGAACTGCCCCTTGCGGTTCATGGCAAAAATGTTGTTGCGGATACGATTCTCCTTGCCGTAGTGCTGATGGAATCCCTGCGAGCCGCA
>JAQXLO010000171.1 GCA_029012165.1 Oscillospiraceae bacterium
GCCTGGTTTGAACAACAGTATCTGGACCGTCTGATTGCCAATAAATTTGACATTCTGGATTAGATACGAAATGTGGAAACCGGCGCAGACTTTCCTGCAGCTGTATGTTTTGCGGGAATAGGGCGCACGCCTTGCCGAGAATCGCCTCGGCGTCCCCTTTGCGTCCGGTGCTGTAGAAGGCGAGGCTGAGCAGGGCATAGGGCAGGGAGATATCCTGCTCTTTTTCTGTTTGCCCGAGCATAGAGACCGCTCGAGCGGAAAGTGCGGCGACCATCTCCCACGCCTCGGTTTCGGCGTAGAACCGGGCAGCGTTTGTCCACGGGGACGGGTTTTGCGGCGCTTCGGCGCATGAGCGCAAATGCCACCGCTCTGCCTCGGTTCGATTGCCGAGTCGGGTGTAACATTCGGCGAGCTGCTGCATACACTTGCACCGCTCCTCTTTCCACAGCGCCGTGGGCAGAGCCAGATAGCGCCGCAGTGTTCGTGCCGCATCGTCGTACCGCTCGGCGGACAGATATTCTTTGCCGAGTGCGAGCATGGCGTGTGCGTTGTCGGGATGCTTGCGCACCTCCTGCTCCCGCAGATCAAGTGTACTGTTTTCCTCCATGCGAATCCCCTCCGAGAGCAGTATATGGGAAACGCAGCGGGAGGGTGCAAAGGAAACACCTTCTTCTTTCGGGTTTTATTCCCGGATATCCTCCATGATGGCAAAGGCACAGCGGATGCCGTCCACCGAAGCGGACACGATGCCGCCGGCGTAGCCTGCGCCCTCGCCGCAGGGATAAAGCCCGTTTATGTTCGATTGATAAAATTCGTCACGAATAATGCGCACGGGGGAGGAACTGCGTGTCTCGGGTGCCGTGAGCACCGCCTCGGGCATGGCAAAACCCTCCAGCATACGGTTCATTTTGACGAGGGCATCCGCCATGGTGTCGGTGACTCGTTTGGGCAATACACGGCGAATGTCGGAATAGACAACGCCGATGGGATAGCTGGGACGGACAGCACCGCCGTGAGTGGAGGGCGTGTCGCTTAGAAAATCACCGACCAGCTGTGCCGGTGCGGCGTAGCTTTCGCCGCCGAGACGGAACGCTGTGCGCTCGATCTGTCTTTGCAGCTCGAAGCCGGAAAGCACATCTTCGCTGGGGAAGTCCTGCGGCTCAATGCCCACCAGCAGTGCGGCGTTGGAGTTTTCCGCATCCCGGGCATATTCGCTCATGCCGTTGACCACCACACCCCCCGCTTCGGAGGCGGCGCCCACCACCGTGCCGCCGGGACACATACAAAATGTATACGCCCCTCTGCCGTGGGGCGGATGGCAGGACAGTTTATAGTCTGCGGCGCCGAGGGCGGGATGCCCGGCAAAGGCGCCGTACTGTGCCTTGTCGATGAATTCCCGGGGGTGCTCGATGCGTGCGCCGACGGAGAAGGGCTTCTGCATCATCTGCACACCCTTGCGGTGGAGCATCTCGATGGTGTCCCGTGCGGAGTGACCGACCGAAAGCAGCAGTGTGTCGGTCTCGATGTCCACGGTCTGTCCGTTTTCGGTTTCGTAAGTCACGCCGTGTACGGCCTTGTTGGCGATGATCACATCGCACAGCCGGCAGCCGAAGCGCACTTCCCCGCCCAAGGCGATGACTTCCTCCCGGATGGACTTGACCACGGCGGCAAGCTTGTCGGTGCCGATGTGGGGTTTTGCCGACCAGAGAATCTCCTCCGGTGCACCCTTCGCCGCCAGCTCCAAAAAGACCTTGCGGCAAAGCTTGTCCTTGATGCCCGTGGTGAGTTTACCGTCGGAAAAGGTGCCGGCGCCGCCTTCGCCGAACTGGATATTGGAATTTTCGCAAAGCTGTCGGCTTTGGAAAAAGTGCTGTACATCCCGGGTGCGGGTGTCCACATCGTGTCCCCGTTCGAGGACGATGGGGCGCAGTCCCGCTCGGGCGAGGGTCAGGGCGGCGAACATCCCCGCAGGACCAAATCCGGCGATCACGGGACGGAACGGACTGCTGCGGCGCATGGGCGGTTCCTCGTAGACGAAAGGCTCCGCAAGGCTCACCTTGTCCGAGCGGCTGCGGCGGATCAGCTCGTCCTCATCGCCGCTGACCTCCGCCTCCACGTTGCAGACAAAGAAGATGTTGTCCTTTTTGCGGCTGTCCACCGCCTTTTTGGTCAGGCGGACGGATAAAACTCTGCTCTCGTTACAGCGCAAAACGGACGCCGCCGCACTGCGCAGGTCGTTGTCCTGCATGGCGAGCGGCAATTTTAGTTCTGTGATCTTGATCATAACAGTCTCTTTTCCGATTTCATTCCCGCACCTTCCGTGCGGCGCCTGCCCCGGCCAGTCTGCCGGAGGACCAGGCGAAGGTCAGGTTGTAGCCGCCGCAGCGGCCGTCTATGTCGAGGATTTCCCCTGCGGCAAACAGACCGGGGGAAAGCTTGGATTCCAGTGTGTCGCTAAATTGGGAAAGTTCTGCGCCGCCCGCCGTGACCTGCGCATCGGGAAAGCCCTTGGTGCCCAGGACGGCAACATTTTTTTGCTTGATGGCGGCGGATAAAATGCGCAAGTCTTTGTCCGAGAGCATTTTGCACGGTGCGGACAGGCGCACGTCCAAGGAGGATTTCAGCAGTGCCTGCCCGATGCGGCTGTGGAGCAGTCCCGCCAGGTACTGCTCCAAGGGACGCTCCCCGTCCCGCTTACGGCACGAGCGCAGATAGTCCAACAGCGCTTCGTGCGAAAGTTCAGGCACGAAGTCGATGACCACCGTTGTGCCGTCTTTTGCAAAGCGGCTCAGCTCCATAGCGGCAATGCCTGAAAGCCCGTAGTCGGTGAACAGCAGCTCGCCGTCCGCACGGTGGACAGTGCCGTCTTTTTCCCGCAGGGTCAGCGCCGCCGTGGTGCGCAGTCCCTTGAGCGCTTTGACAAAGTCCGTTTCGGTGCGCATCTGGACAAGCGCCGGACGAAGCGGCGTGATGCGGTGTCCGAAGGCTTGCAAAAGGGGATATCCACTGCCGTCCGAACCCTGTGCGGGAGAAGCTTTACCGCCGCAGGCTACGATCACGGCACGGGAGCGCAGACCGCCGGCTTCATATAAGCCGCCCTTTTTGCGCAGTTCCGAAACGGGCGTTCCGCACACAAACCGAACGCCGAGCCGTCCGCATTCCAGTCGCAGGACGTCCAGCACGGAGGATGCCGCCATGGAGCGGGGATAGACCCTGCCGGCACTGTCGGTGACGGTCAGCAGACCCATGGAGCGAAAGAAGTCCATATTGCTCTGTACGTCGTACCGCTCAAACACCGTTCGGACAAAATCGGGTGCGTTATAGTCGGCGGGGGAAGCGTGGATGTTCAGCAGGTTGCACCGTCCGTTGCCGGTGGCGAGGATCTTTTTGCCCACCCGCTCTAACTTTTCGACGACGGTCACATCGGCGCCCTGCCGTTTCGCTTCAATGGCGGCGGCAAGACCCGATGCACCGCCGCCGATGATGAGAATATCTGATGGATGCATAGCTTACTGCATTGCCCGCTGCGCCGCTTCCCGCAGGGTGGTAAGCGCTTCCTTGGCCGCATCGAGGAAACGATCGTCCTCGGGCGTTTCCGCCTCGACCGACACACGGGGACAGCCCGCCTGCAGCAGCGCACGCAGGAACGGCGTCAGGTCAAATCCGTCATCCCGACGGGGATAAACACGTCCGACCGGCTCGGCAACGTGGGCGTGCAGAAGCTTGTCCCCGCAGTCGGTGATGGCGCTCATAGGGTCATTTTCCTTGTACATATGGTACAAGTCCGCAAGGCACCGCACCAAAGGATTGCCGACGGCGTCGGAGAGCTGTTTTGCCTCGGAAACCGTGTGAATCATATCGCCGCCCCTCTTTTCGAGGGGTTCAATGGCAATGGGAATCCCGTAGGGCGCCACGCTGGGCGCAGCAATGTCCCGCAGGAAGGCTGTGATGTCCTCGAACACCTGTGCAGGGGTAAGCCCCTCGGGAATGCGGCGGGAAGCACCCGAGCCGTAGACGATGGTCTGTATGCCGAGGGCATGACAGCGCTCGGCGGCCTTTTCGCAGTAGCGGCGCAGGGCGTCATCGTCCGCCTGCAAACGGTTGACAAACATCCCGTCCGCAAGGTACATATATCCCGACTCGATCGGCAGACCGATGTCCTGTGCCTTTTGCAGATAGACGGCGAAGTCATCGTCGCTGAGCTTAACGATATTCTTGATTTCCACTTCGGCATAGTCGAAGCCGGCTTCACGCAAAAGCGCGATGCGCTCCAAGCTTGTGCCGATACAGCATCCAAAACGAATCATTTCTTATGTTTCCTTTCCTGTGCATTTTTGAGCATTTCACCGGCGTTTTCCAGCTGCAAAGCGGTAATATTGCTGCCGGAGCCGATGCGGGCAATTTCGGACTTGCGTCCCTCAAAATCCAGGGTGCGGATGGCGGTGAAGGTCTGTCCGTCCCGCACGGATTTGGAGATGAGCAGGTGGGTATCTGCCATGACGGCGATCTGGGACAGGTGGGTCACGCAGATGACCTGGTGGGATTCGGCGACCTCGGCCAGCTTCAAGCCGATCTTCTCTGCCGCCAGACCGCTGACGCCGGTGTCGATCTCGTCAAAGATGAGCGTGTCCACGGCATCGCAGGCGGAGAGGACGTTTTTGATTGCCAGCATGATGCGGGATAGTTCGCCGCCCGAAGCAATTTTGACAATGGGGCGGGGCGGCTCCCCGGCGTTTGCGGAGATGAGAAACTCGATCTTGTCGGCACCGCCCGCAGACAGGGGAACAGTTTCGTGCCGGACGAGGAAACGCACAGACGGCATATTGAGAAACTCCAGCTCCCGGCAGACATTTTCGGCGAAAAGCTCCCCGGCTTTGCGGCGGCTTTCCGTCAGCTTCTGTGCGGCGTGCTGTGCTTCGGTCTGCAAATAGGCAATCTGTGTGCGAAGCTGCTGTGCCCGTTCGTCGGAGGTGGTGATCCTTTCGGCTTCGGTCTCGATCTTTTCTAAAAATTGCAGCATTTCCTCTTCGCTGTCGCCGTATTTTTTGGACAGGCGGTACAGCACGTCCAGCCGTTCCTCTGCCGCATCCAGTTCTCGGGGGTCCATGTCCAGAGATTCCTGCGCCTCACGGATCTCGGCGGCATATTCCCGGGCGTCCAGAGCGGCGGACTCCAAAAACTCCGCAATGGGGCGCATACTCTCAAAAAAGTCCGAAGCCTCGGCAAGGCTTTCGGCGGCATCGGAGAACAGGTTTGCGCCGCCGTTCATTTCATCGTCGCCGCAGATGGCGGTGTACGCCGTGTGCAGGGCACGCAGAACGGTTTCGCTATTGCGGTAGAGGGTGATCTTGTTTTGCAGTTCGTCCCGCTCGCCGATGCGGATGTCCGCCGCACGCAGCTCCTCGATCTGGTAGTTGAGCATATCCAGCCGCCTGGCTTTTTCGCTCTCGTCCGTTTCGAGGGACGCCAGTTCTTTTTTGGCGCTTTGCAGCGCTTTGTATGCATCCTTATACGCCGCCAAAAGTTCCCCGTTGCCGGCCAGTGCGTCGATGTAGGCAACGTGCTTTTCCGGCTGAAACAGCGCCTGACTGTCGTGCTGACCGTGAATGTTCACCAGCGCCGCACCCAATGTTTTGAGCATGGACACGGAGACGGGACAGCCGTTGACACGGCAGGAGTTTTTGCCGTCGGCGGTGATGCGGCGGCGAAGGATGACTTCGCCGTCACAGTCAATCTCAAACTCCGACAAAATCTGCTCGACCTGCGCACCGCAGTCGGTGAAAACGGCGGTGACCTCGGCACGGTCGGTGCCGGTGCGCAGAATTTCACGGGAAGTCCGCTCGCCGAGGACGGCGTTGATGGAGTCGAGAATGATGGATTTTCCGGCGCCGGTTTCGCCGGTGAGGATATTGAAGCCGCGGCTGAAATGCAGTTCTGCACTTTCGATGATGGCGACATTTTCAATTTTCAGTTCCGAGAGCATGGACTTACACTCCTTTGGAGGGTTCTTCCTCGAGGATGGACTGAATGGCGTGGCTGATCTGCACCGCCTGCTGGGGCGTGCGGAACAGGGCAAAAATGGTGTCGTCGCCTGCCAGAGAGCCGACGAGACCTTCCCAGTGCATGGAGTCGAAAGCGGCGCAGGCAGCCTGCGCCATGCCGGTGTAGCAGTGCAGAACGAGGGCGTTGCCAGCGTAGTCGGCGCTCTTGACGGAGTGGACGAAGATGGAGCGGAATTTAAATTCCAGATTTTCCTCCTCCGGCTTATCGCTGACGGCGTAACGGTACTGACCGCTCTCGTCCATCAGCTTGACGATGCGCAGCTCCTTGATATCCCGGGAGATGGTGGCTTGCGTCACATCAAGACCCGCCTCACGAAGACGGAGAAGCAGATCCTCCTGTGTGCCGATAACCGATTCGGCAATGAGCTGCAGGATGAGTTTCTGTCGTTTCTTTTTCATTGGGTCAACCCCTTTGCTGCAATTTTGTATGGTAAATGTCGATGAAGTTGTCTGTTTTGATGCGGATGAAAAAGGCGGGTGTCTCCGATTTGCAGATGCGTACCACGGCACCGCTCGGAATGGGCGTGGGTTCGCCGCCGTCACAGGTCAGCGCCAGTTCGCTGTCCGTGGTGGCGCAGATCTGCATGACGGTCTGCGGCGCAAACAGGAGCGTCCGCCCGGAAAGGGCGTGGGGACAGATGGGGGTCAGGAGAATGCTTTCCAGCGACGGATCGACCACGGGACCGCCGGCGGAGAGGGAATAGGCGGTGGAGCCGGTGGGTGTTGCGAAGATCACACCGTCACCGAGGTATTCACCGACCGAGTGCCCGTCCGCCTGTACGCAAAGACCGGTCAGCTTGGCGGCGCCCATGCGGGAGAGCACGGCGTCGTTGATGCACAGTTCGCTGTGCAGAACGGTGTTTCCCTGTAAAATTTCCGCCTGCAGGAGCATCCGCCGTTCGGTGACGTAGTTGCCGCTCAGCAGTTCGCCAAGCATGGACAGCTCGTGCCGCTCCAGTCCCGCCAGAAAGGCGAGACGACCTGCGTTGATGCCGAGAACGGGCTTGCCGTAGCGGATGGCACGGTGGGCGGCGAAGATGATACTGCCGTCGCCGCCGACGGCCAACACCAAATCGCACGTGCGCAGAATGGTGTCCTCGTCGGAAAACGACGCCCGTGTGTGGGCAAAGACGGCGGACATGGACTGCTCCATGCAGTAGTCGATGCCCAAAGAATCCAGCACCGCACAAATCTTCTCGGTGATGCCGCAGGCGTTTTCACGGGTCAGATTGGGAAAAAGGGATATGTTCATACGCTTCATTCCTTGTCGAGTTTTGCGTGGGAGCTTTCGACCAGTGCGGCGACGTCGATTTCCACGGTGACGGCACCGGTTTCCGTTTTGCGAATATACATTAAATATTCAATATTGCCCTCCGGTCCCTTGATGGGGGAGAAGGTCAGTCCCTGCACGGTAAATCCGTTGTCGGCGGCAAACCGGGTGATGTCCCGCACGACTGCCTCGTGTACGGTTTTGTCCCGTACAACGCCTTTTTTGCCCACGTTTTCACGCCCGGCTTCAAACTGGGGTTTGATGAGACAAACGGCTTCGCCGCCATCGCACAGGAAGGTGCGCAGGACAGGCAGAATGATTTTCAGCGAGATAAAGGACACGTCCACGCTGGCAAAGTCCGCCGTATCGGGAATCTGTTCCCGGGTGCAGTGGCGGAAATTGGTGCGTTCCAAGTTGACCACACGTGCGTCCGTGCGCAGTTTCCACGCCAGCTGTCCGTAGCCCACATCCACGGCGTAGACTTTTTTTGCGCCGTGCAGGAGCATACAGTCCGTGAAACCGCCGGTCGATGCGCCCACATCAATGCACACGGCGCCGTCCAGCCGGATCGGGAATTCCGCCATCGCCTTTTGCAGCTTCAGACCGCCACGGCTGACAAAGGGATTGATGTTTTCCCGCACCTCGATCACGTCCTCGTTCTTGACGGGCTGACCGGCCTTGAGCGCCTTTTGTCCGCCGACATAGACGACCCCTGCCATGATCAGCGCCCGTCCCCGCTCCCGGGAGGGAACGAGACCGCGTGCCAAAAGTTCTGCATCGAGACGGTTCTTTTCAGCCATGTTCATCACCTGCGATTTTATAAAAATGCAAATTATGCAAGAATTTTCTGCCGGATGGACTGTGCGTCCAGTCCGAATTTTTTCAGCTGCGCCTGCACGGAAGCCTGCGGGACGAAGCAATCGGGAATGGCGGTGAGGGAATACTGACCGCCAAAGCCGTTTTCCAAAAGCAAAAGCGCAAATCCTTCGCCCACGCCGGCACTGCGCACACCCTCTTCAAAGAAGAAAACCTTTTTGCACGAAAGTGCCTCCCGGACAGCGCCGGGGTCGATGGGCTTGATCCTGCCGAGCTTGATCACCTTGGCGTCCAGTCCCTGTATGGCGTGCATGGCTTCGGCAGACACCCTGCCGTAGGTGACCACGGCCACGTCGGCGTCCCGGCTGCCGTACACATCGTATGCGCAGAAGGTCGGCGTGTAATCCTCGGGGAAGGCAGGCTCCTGACCGCGTGGGTAGCGCACAGCCACCACGCCGGGATCGTCATACAGCGCCTGCTGCATATCGTGCCGCAGTTCCGCATAGCCGGCAGGGGAGTAGATGCGCACATCGGGGATGCTGTTCAGGAAAGCCACATCGTAAATGCCCTGATGGGTTTCGCCGTCCTCCCCCACAAGACCTGCACGGTCCACGGCGAGCACCAGCTTTTGCTTTTGCAGGGCGCCGTCGTGGAGAATTTCATCATAGGCACGCTGGAGGAAGGTGGAATACAGGGCGACAACCGGCTTCATCCCGGTGCGGGCAAGACCGCCGGAAAAGGTGACGGCGTGCTCCTCGGCGATGCCCACGTCAAAGAATCGGCGGGGGAAGCGCTCCTCAAAGCCCTTGAGCCCCGTGCCGATGGACATGGCGGCGGTGACGGCACAGAGGGTGCGGTCATGCAGTGCCGCTTCGCACATAAACCGACCGAATTCCTCGGAAAAGTTGGTGCCGCAGGTCACGGGTTCGCCGGAGTCGATGTCAAATTTGGAGATACCGTGAAAAAGACTGGGGTCGTGCTCGGCATGGGTGTAGCCCTTGCCCTTGGTGGTATGCACGTGGAGAAGCACAGGCTTTTTGACCAGCTTGGCAGTTTCCAGCGCATCGGTCAGCTGCTTGATGTTGTGCCCGTCCACGGGACCCATATAGCGAAAACCCATATCCTCAAACAGATTGCTGCCGTAGAGGTTGTTCTTGATGCGGCTTTTGGTGCGCATGAGCAGCCGTGCAACGGGTTTGCCGATGAGGGGAATGTGGTTGAGCAGGCATTCCGTCCTTGCCTTGAAGCGCACATACTCAGGCTTGGAGCGAATCACGGCAAGGTACCGTGCGAAGGCGCCGACATTGCGGGAGATGGACATCTCGTTTTCGTTGAGCACCACGATCATGCGGCAGTCGGAACGTCCGGCGTTGTTGAGCGCCTCGTAGACCAGACCGCCCGTAAAGGAGCCGTCACCGATGACGGCCACGGTGTAGCTCTTGTCCTCGTTGAGCTGATTGCCCCGCACCACGCCGTAGGCGGAGGAAACGGAGGTGCCGGAGTGCCCGGAGTAGAAGATGTCGTGCTCGCTCTCGTTGGGACGGGAAAAGCCGGAGATGCCGCCCTCCTGACGCAGGGTGGAAAAGCGCTCGTAGCGCCCCGTAAGCAGTTTATGGGTATAGACCTGATGCCCCACGTCAAAGATGAGCTTGTCCTTGGGGGAGTCGAATACTTTATGCAGCGCAACGGTCAGCTCCACCACGCCGAGATTGGAGGCTAAGTGACCGCCGGTGTGGGAAACGGTGTCGATCAGCACTTCACGGATCTCGGCGCAGAGCGCCTGCGTCTGCTCTTCGTCCAGCTTTTTGACAAAAGCCGGAGAAGTGATTTTGTCCAGATACTTCAAATTCATCATCGGTTTCATTTTTTTCGGGTGCAAAGCGTCTGCGCAAGAGAGCGCAAAGCTTCCCCCTGTTCGCCGAAGCTTTTCAGGGCGGCAACGGCATCGGCGGTGTATTTTTCGGCCTCTGCCCGGGCGGCTTCCAACCCGCAGAGGGTGACGTAGGTGTTCTTGTTTTGTGCGGCGTCACTGCCCACAGGCTTGCCCAAGGTCGCCGTGTCGCTCGTCACATCCAGAATATCGTCCACGATCTGGAAGGCGAGTCCCACGCCCTTGGCGTACGTTTCTGCGGCATGGATCGCATCCTCCGATGCGCCTGCGGCAATACAGCCGAGGACGCAGGCGGCACGGATCAGGCAGACGGTTTTCAGACAGTCTGTTTGGCGCAGGGTGTCGAGGGTGACGGCTTTGCCCTCGTTTTCAAGATCCATGGTTTGCCCGCCGATCATGCCCAGATGTCCCGCCTCACGAGCGAGAACGGCGCAGGCTTTGGCGATGCGTTCCGGCGGCAGTTCCGCCTTGGCAAGGGTCGCAAACGCCAGTGTTAAAAGACCGTCCCCCGCCAGCAGGGCGTTGGCGTAGCCGTAGCGGATGTGGCAGGCAGGCTTGCCCCGGCGCAGGTCGTCGTTGTCCATGCAGGGCAGGTCGTCGTGGATGAGGGAGTAGGTGTGGATCATTTCCACCGCTGCGGCAAAGGGCATGGCTTTTTGCACATCGCCGCCGCAGATGCGGCAAAATTCCAGCACCAGATACGGGCGGATGCGTTTGCCGCCGCCGGAGAGACTGTAGCGCATGGCGTCGCAGACGACGTCCGTGCCCTCAATGGCCGTGTCGAGGTAACGCTCGATCTGCGGCAGATACGTTTCCAAATCAGGTTTCATCCTCTGCCTCCCCCTTTTCGGACAGCTCGGTGATCTTCTGCTCGGCGTTGTCTAAGCAGTTGCTGCAAAAGCGAATCAGCTCGGAAGCTTCGGTGTACAGCTTCAGAGAATCGTCCAGCGGCAGGCTGCCGTTTTCCAGCGCTTCGGTGATGGCGGACAGGCGATCCATGGCCTGCTCATAGGTATATTTTTTCAAAGGGATTCAACCTCCGTTTTTTCTGCAATACAGTCGGCTTTGCCGTGGGCAAACCGCAGGGTCAGCCGATCCCCTGCGCAAAGCGAAGCGGCATCGCAGATAGCGGTACCGTCCTTTTCCGCAATGGCGTATCCCCGGGTCAGCACTTTCAGGGGACTGAGCGCATCCAGCTTGCCGCACAGCAGGGCGAAACGGTTTTGCGTGCTTTGGAGCGTGCGGTGCATGGCGTGGTCGGCTTTGTCGGAAAGACTGTCGAGCACCAGCCGGTGATGCTCCAAAAAACGCTTCGGGTCCTGCAGACGGCTTGCCTGCCGCAGACGCAGGCGCTCGTGCTCCATCCGGGCGGTCAGGGCTCGTTTGCAGCGCATCTGAAAGCTCAGCAGAACGCCCCGCTCCTCCATGCTGTCCGGCACAGCCAGCTCTGCGGCGGCGGAGGGGGTCGGCGCACGCAGATCGGCGGCAAAGTCGCAGATGGTGAAGTCGGTTTCGTGTCCGACGGCGGAGATGACGGGAATCTGGGAGGCGGCCACGGCACGGGCAACGCTCTCCTCGTTGAACGCCCACAGATCCTCCACGGAACCGCCGCCCCGTCCGACAATGAGCACGTCGGCGGCTTTTTTGGCATTCATGCGGCGGATGGCGTCGCAGATCTGCGGCGCCGCCGAAGCGCCCTGCACCTGCACGGGGGCAAGGATGATCTGCGCCATGGGAAAGCGTCTGCCCAGTACGTTGCAGATATCCCGAAATGCGGCACCCGTGGCAGAGGTGACGACGCCGATGCGCATGGGGCAGGGAGGGATGGGCTTTTTGCGGCTTTCGTCAAACAGCCCTTCCGCCGCCAGCTTTTTCTTCAGCTGTTCAAACGCCACGTGCAGTGCGCCTGCGCCGTCGGGCTGCATATCGTCAATATACATCTGGAACTGTCCGTCCCGGGGGAACAGGGACACCCGACCGCGTACGAGCACACGCATCCCGTTTTCGGGCAGAAAGCGCAGACGGGATGCCTCGGTGCGGAACATCACCGCACGCAGGGCGCTGGCGTCATCCTTGAGCGTCAGGTAAAAATGACCGGTGCGGTAGTGATTGGTGAAGTTGGAGATCTCGCCGCTCACGTATACCGTGGACAGGTTGCGGTCTGCATCCAGAATGGATTTGACGTAGGTGTTCAGTTGTGTAACGGTTAAAACAGTCATAGCTTCTTCTCGTGCTGCAGCTTCGCAAGACAGGCGATCCCTGCCGCATTGTCGCAGGAAAATTCCGGCTTTGCGAACACGCTCTCAAAGCGGTCGGCAAGCATTTTGCGAAGCAGTGTGTTGGACATCACGCCGCCGGAAAAGACCAGCGGCAGGTTTCCGTAGGCTTTCACGGCGAAATCCGCCATGGCGCAGAGGGCTTCGCCGATGTAGCAAAGACAGTATCGGCAGATATCGGCGGGGGAATCCCCCTTTTTGTGCATCTGTTCGCACTGATTTTGCAGCCCCGAAAGACTGCAGCATCCGTCTTTGAGGCGGATGTGTATGTGGAATTTGCGTGTGCTTTTTTGGGACTCGGCGTCTACAAATTTTCCGGCAGGGAAAGGGAAGCCCAGCATCACGCCCACCCGGTCCACTGCTTGTCCTGCCTTGAGGTCGAGGGAGGAGAGGACGGTCTCGGTGCGGAAAACTTTTTCTGCGTCCGGCTGTACCAGAACGACCTCCGTGGTGCCGCCGGAAACATGAAAGGCGAGAAAGCTTTTTCCAAAAAGATCGGTGCGGTCGGCGGACCAAAGGGCGGCGGCGATGTGCCCCGCCTGATGGGAGAAGCTGTACAGCGGCACCTGCAGTGCCTTGGCCATGCAGGAAGCGGTGTTGACGCCCACAAGGAAGCAGGGCATATAGGATCCTTCCGCATCCCGGGGACGGGCAGAAACGCCGACAGCGGCAATCTCGCCGCATTCCGGCAGTGCGCCGAAAATTTCCGGCAAAGCCGCCGTGTGGTGAAAAACCGCGTCGCTCTGCCGCAGTCCCAGCTGCCCCTCCCGCACGGGCAAAAGCCGCCGTTCGCTGTGCAGCTGCTCGCCGTCCAGCAGGGCGGCAGAGGTGGTGTAGTTGCTGGTGTCGAATCCGATGTACTGCATCATTCGGCTTCCTTTTGGCGCAGATAGCTGCGCAGAACGCCATTGACAAAGGCGGCATCCTCCGCCGAGGCGTATGTTTTGCACAGCTCCACAGCCTCGTTGACCACGACGCCGTCCGGCGTGCCGCCGATGCGCAGTTCCCCGAACGCCAAGCGCAGTACGGCAAGGGACACACGGGAAATACGGCTTGCTTTCCAGCCCTGCAAATTCTGCTCGATCAGGGCGTCGATGGCATCCAGCTCGGCAAAGACGGTGTGCACGGTGCTGTCGGCAAACTTGTCCAGCACGATCATTCCGTCCTCCGCCGCCAGAGCAATCACCGCCTCCGGCTCCATTTCCGGGTGAAAGGATTTATCAAACAAAAGCAGGAAAGCCTGTTCTCTTGCTTCATGTCTTGTCATACGCACTCTTCCTCTCCTGCCTGCGAAAAAACGCAGATGCAGACATTTATTCAGTAAAACGTATTATACCATAGCTGCGGCGTATATACAACACTTTTTTGCATAAAAATACAAAAGAGCCGCCGCTTTCCCGTGCGGCAGCTCCCTGTGTGCAGAATCGGAAAGATTCATGAAACCATCGTTTTCATAGACTCGATGCACTTTTTGCAGACCTTCTTGCCCATGTGGTCGATCACATCGTCTGCGCTGTTGCAGAAGATGCAGGCAGGCTCGTATTTTTTCAGAATGATCTTATCGTCCTCCACAAAAATTTCCAAAGAGTCCTCATTGTCCACTAAATCGAAAAGGCGTCGAAGCTCCTTGGGCAGAACGATGCGTCCAACGTGGTCGATACGGCGAACAATACCCAGCGATTTCATAGTGTCTTATCTCCTCCTGAAGAGTTTTCCCATGGAATGCGCACGCACACAGTGCGCATCCGCTGATTCAACACAAAGATACCATAATTTGACAGTTTTGTCAATAGAAAATCAAAATAATTTCTCTTCATATCCAAAAAAGGAAAAATAAACGCATAATATTGGCAATTTGGATTACTTTTCTGCCGGAAAGAGTTGCATTTTGTACAAATATACAAATTGTAAAAAAAAGAAAAAAACAACTTGCATATTTTGAAAAAAGAGGATAAAATAGGAAAGGTTAAAATTAAACAAAAAATTTGGAGGTAATCAACCATGTCCGTTAAAGTTGCAATCAATGGCTTCGGCCGCATCGGCCGTCTCGCATTCCGTCAGATGTTCGGCGCAGAGGGCTACGATGTCGTCGCCATCAATGACCTTACCAAGCCTTCGATGCTTGCAAACCTGCTCAAGTATGACACCGCACAGGGCGGCTACTGCGGCAGAATCGGCGAGAATCTGCACACCGTGACCGCTGACGACGAAGCCGGCACCATCACCGTGGACGGCAAGACACTGACCATCTATGCCAAGGCGAACGCCGCCGAGCTTCCCTGGGGCGAGATCGGTGTAGACGTTGTCCTCGAGTGCACAGGCTTCTACTGCTCCAAGGAAAAGAGCATGGCGCACATCAACGCCGGCGCAAAGAAGGTTGTCATCTCCGCTCCCGCAGGCAGCGACCTGAAGACCATCGTTTTCTCCGTCAACGAAAATACCCTGACCGCTGACGATCAGGTCATTTCCGCAGCTTCCTGCACCACCAACTGCCTTGCTCCCATGGCGAAGGCACTTAACGACTACGCTCCCATCCAGAGCGGTATCATGAGCACCATTCACGCCTACACCGGCGACCAGATGATCCTCGACGGCCCGCACAGAAAGGGCGACCTTCGCCGTGCCCGTGCAGGCGCTGCCAATATCGTTCCCAACTCCACCGGCGCCGCAAAGGCAATCGGTCTGGTTATCCCTGAGCTGAACGGCAAACTCATCGGCTCCGCACAGAGAGTTCCCGTGCCGACCGGTTCCACCACCATCCTTACCGCCGTTGTCAAGGGCACCGACATCACCAAGGAAGGCATCAACGCCGCTATGAAGGCTGCCGCTTCCGAGTCCTTCGGCTACAATGAGGATCAGATCGTTTCTTCCGACGTGATCGGCATGAAGTACGGCTCCCTCTTTGACGCTACCCAGACCATGGTCTCCAAGATTTCCGATGACCTGTATGAGGTTCAGGTCGTTTCCTGGTACGACAACGAGAACAGCTACACCAGCCAGATGGTTCGTACCATCAAGTACTTCGCAGAGCTTGCGTAAGTTTTCAGCGTAATTGCACACCGCATCCGTTGCCAAAATGGGTGCGGTGATTTTTTCATATGCGGGAGTGTGAATCTTTTGCGCAAAAGAACAGCAGCAATATGCAGTTTGCTTTTGATCCTGTCCGTTATTCTCTGTGCCTGCGGCGAGAGTGCGCCGACGCCGAACGTGGAAGAGACCGAAACGACGCAGCAGGTCACGCAAGCAGCCTACCGTCCCGGGAACCCGGCACCCTCGGAGATGGGGGCGGATGCGTGCGGGCAGTCGCTGACGTGGAGCGTGTCCGGCGGTACGCTGACGATTCGGGGAACAGGGGAGATGTATGACTTTCAGTCCGCACCGTGGAGCACACAGCGCGGGGATATCCGTGCCGTCACCGTGGAGGACGGCGTGACGAGCATCGGCGACAATGCGTTTTCGGCGCTGGATTCGGTCTACACCGTACGCATCGCCGAGAGCGTACAGCGCATCGGCAGGAACGCCTTTTCCGGCTGTATGAATCTGAGCAGTCTGACACTCCCGCAGGGGATGCAGACGGTGGAAACGGGCTGTTTTGAGGGCTGTCAGAAGCTCTGGAGCGTTTCCATCCCCGACAGCGTGACAGCCATTGAAGCACGTGCGTTCAATATGTGCGATAAGCTGTCCTCCATGACACTGCCGAAAAATCTGGAGTTTATCGGGGATGAAGCGTTTGCTTTTTGCGACCACCTGTACAGCTGCAGAATCCCTGCCTCCATGACCCATTTGGGCATCGGCAGCTTTATTCGCTGTTCCCGGCTGACAAAATTTACGGTTGAGGACAACAATCCCAACTTCTCAACGGATGAAAACGGTGTCCTGTTCAGCCGCTCCAAGGCGATGCTGCTGGTCTATCCCTCCGGGCGCATGGTCAGGGACTACACCGTGCCGGATTCGGTGCGGACGATCGGGGAAAAGGCGTTTGCCTACTGCGACGGATTGCAGAGCGTGGAGATTCCCGATACGGTGGAGACCATCGGCGCAGGCGCATTTTACAACTGCAACAATCTCAAGTCGGTGCGCCTGCCGCAGGGACTGAAGGTTTTGCCCGCACAGATGTTTTCCAACAGCGATGCGCTGGAGTCCGTGATCCTGCCGGAGGGCTTGGAGCAGATCGGCGAGGAGGCGTTCAGCGGATGCGATACCCTTCGGGAGATGATCATCCCCGCCGGCGTGGAGACCATCGGGCGGTACGCCTTTGAAAACTGTCCTGCCCTGACCGTGACCGTGCTGGGCAAGGAGCTGGCTGTGGACGGCTGGGACGTGTTTTGGGTGGATTCCAACGCAACTGTCCAATGGAACCCGTAGACCCTTTGTACATACTAAAAGTGAACCCCTCGGGGCATACTCGAAATTTTCGCAGTTTCGAGGAAATGCACCGGGGGGATTTTATATTTTTGCCGTAAATTATGAACTTTGGAGCGATCTTTTTTGTAGAATAATGTCAAGATATAATTATGATTTGACATAAAAGGGAAGGAAAACAGGAGGATCACTTGATCCTTTCAGCTTGTCGAAAAAGTGATTTCTGCAAGCACGCAGGGGCAGCACGAATCGGTGCAGTGTCGCTGCATTCGATTTTTTCTGCACGGTCGTGTATGCGATAGGGCGATGTTGCCGGCAGTTTGGCTCCCCTGCGAGGGGAGCTGTCTGCGCAGCAGACTGAGGGGTTCAAAATGCCGCCGCAAGCAGACAGCAAAAGTCGGCGAAAAACCCTCCCGACG
>JAQXLO010000172.1 GCA_029012165.1 Oscillospiraceae bacterium
AGCTCCTCCTGTGCCTCGAAACGGCCTCTCTGGTCGATGGGGTCATTCAGCTCGGAGAAAGCGTTTGCCATCTCTGCATGGTTGATATACAGCTCGAAGCGCTCGGTGTAGTCGGGGTCGGTGGGCTTTCTCTTGGCAAGCGGGGAAATATCCACGGGATGCTCGGTGATGAACGTCGGCTGGATAAGGTTTTCCTCGCAGTATTCCTCAAAGAACAGGTTGAGCAGATCGCCCTTTTTGTGGTGCGGCTCAAACTCGATGCCACGCTCCTTGGCAAGCGCTTTCGCTTCCTCAAAGCTGATGGCGGCAAAGTCTACGCCCGCATACTGCTTGACCGCCTCGGTCATCGTCATGCGTGCGAACGGCTTGGACAGGTCGATTTCCTTGCCGTCGTAAACGAGGGTGGTGGTACCGCAGATCTTCTGTGCCACGGTACGGAACAGGTTCTCGACCAAATCCATCATGCCGTGGAAATCGGTATAGGCTTGATACAGTTCCAGCAAGGTGAACTCCGGATTGTGTCGCACGTCGATACCCTCGTTGCGGAACACTCTGCCGATTTCGTACACACGCTCCAAACCGCCGACGATCAAACGCTTGAGATACAGCTCGAGCGAAATGCGCAGACTCAAGTCCTCGTTGAGCGCATTGTGGTGCGTGGTAAAGGGTCGTGCCGCCGCACCGCCTGCGTTGTGGACAAGCATGGGCGTTTCGACCTCGATAAAGCCCTGTGCGTCGAGGTGGTTGCGAATCTCACGGATGATCAGAGAACGCTTAATAAAGGTATCCTTGACCTCGGGATTCATTATCAAATCCAAATAACGGCGGCGATAGCGGGTGTCGGTGTCCTGCAGGCCGTGATACTTTTCGGGAAGCGGAAGCAGGGATTTTGTGAGCATACGAATCTTTTGGGCATGGATGGAGATCTCCCCCATGTTCGTTTTGAACACAAAGCCCTTGATTTCGATAATGTCGCCGATGTCCCACTTTTTGAACGACTCGTACGTCTCCTCGCCCACGTCGTCAAAGCGCACATACGCCTGAATGCGTCCGGAGCGGTCACAGATGTCGATGAAGCTGACCTTGCCCTTTCTGCGCTTGGACATCATACGGCCGCAGACGGAAACCTCTTTGTTCTCGTACTGTTCAAAGTTTTCGACGATCTCTGCGCAATGCTCGGATTGATCCGCCAAAGTGATCTTGAACGGGTCCTGTCCCGCCGCACGCATCGCCTCGAGCTTTTCGAGACGGACGTCACGCTGTTCGTTGCGTACCGCCTTTTCCTGCATCTTCTCTTCCTGCATTTTCTTCACCTCATGTATCTTACTTGGAAATAGAAAGGATCTTGTACTCGATGACGGAGCCGTTGGGCAGCTCCACGTGCACGGTCTCGCCGATGCCTCTGCCCAGCAGCGCTTTGCCCAAAGGGGACTGGTCGGAGATGACGCCGTTGTCGGGGTCGGACTGGGACTTGCCCAAAATTTTGTACTCGACCTCTTCCTCAAAATCCACGTCGTAGAGCTTGACCTTCAAGCCCGTCTTGACGATATCGGTGGTGATGTCGCTCTCGTCAATGATCTTGACGTCCTCCAGCTCCGCTTCCAGCTTGGCAATGCGTGCCTCCATAATGGCCTGGGCATTCATCGCCTCATCGTATTCGGCGTTTTCAGAAAGGTCTCCGAAGGAACGTGCTTCCTTAATACGGGCGGCAATCTCTTCACGACCGGTCGTTTTGAGTTTGTCAAGTTCCTCCTTGAGCAAATTGTAACCCTCATGTGTCATTTCGTTTGCCATAGTTTATCATCCTTTCTGTCATGCCGTTTGCATGACTGCAGCATCCATCCGAAAATGAAATGGTTGAATACATGTCTGTGTATTATACCAAATTACCGCCCGAATGTCAAGCATTAGCCGCCCCAATTCTCGGAACACAAAGTCGTGCGGCGGTTTCGGACAGCGTCCATGTTTCCGCCCCGTGCTGCATACGGCTGTACCGGCACCGCTCAAGCGTGCGAACACCGCACAGCTCATACAGCGCTGAGGCGAACAACTCGGGGTCGATATTCTCCGGCGTCTGGGAGCGGTACGGCTCGGGAATATCCATCGCTTTGCACAAAAAGCGGTTTTCAAACGCTGTACCCCGGCAGGCAAAGGTGACGCAAGACACCGAAAAAATGTCGGCGTCGTCACACAGCAGGATGTTGCATCCACGGAAAAGTTCTGTCGTCTCTCCCACCGTCAGTCCGGCGCCGCAGAGCCGGAACACCCGCCGGCTCTCCTCGTCATATTCCGCCGTTTTCTGCGTGCAGACCCGCACGTCCGATGCGCACTGCAAGAGGCGTTCCGTCCGCCCGCACAGAGAACCGAGGGGGTCATATACCCCGATGACGCACCGGTTCGGCGGGATGTCCGACAGAGACAGCACCTCTGTCATGGTGCGCATGGCGGCGATCAGCGGCAGGTGCTTGGGAGAAAACAGGCGCACATTGCGGTTATCGGGCAGAGGGATGTCCGCATCCGTCAGGATCCGGGATGCGCATCGGCCGACGGTGTACAGGATATCCTCCCAAGGCGGCGCCTTCCCGACTATGCGCACCCGCAAAATGAAGAAAGGCGCACCGCTTTTTACCGCTACCTTGACAAACTCCGGCTCCGGCGGATGAAGCTTCCAAAGGATTTTTGCAAATCCCCGGGGCTTTTCCTGCGTCACTTGCAGTACCGTAAACATAAACTCCCTCCGTTTCTTTAAGAAAATATATGACCTTTTCCTGCGCTACTTGCGCCGTGCACAAAAAATTTTCCTTGAGTGCCGAAAAATTCATCGAAAAAACAGTGAAATTGCTATTTACTTTGCAGGGCAAACGTGATAAAATGCTATTTGGTTCGGTTTGTACAATTTATTATTGTAATATACTCTTCAAAAGAGAAAGGATGAAACGATAATGGTTAGAAAGAAAAAGACTATGGACGGTAACAACGCTGCGGCATATGTCTCCTATGCGTTTACCGAAGTAGCCGGCATCTACCCCATTACCCCCTCCAGCCCTATGGCTGATTACGTCGATCAGTGGTCCGCACAGGGTCAGAAGAACATCTT
>JAQXLO010000173.1 GCA_029012165.1 Oscillospiraceae bacterium
GAACAGGTAGTCGTCCACCGAGCCCGCATAGGCGGCAAGCTTTTTCTCCTCGCCCTTGCTGTTCATGCCGTATACCTCGAAGCCGCTTTCCGTTTCCTTGGCGTAGTAGAGCGTGACGTTCTCGGTGTGCATCCACTGCTCCCAAATGCCCGAGGAAACCCATGTCGGCTTCGTGTTGGACGTGTCGTTGTTGCGAATCAGATCCGCCGTGTCGCTGTCGAGCTGGTAGTTTCTGCCCGAGAGATAGAGCTTGTTTCCTCCCAACTGTAAAAGCGCCTCATTCATCTGCGCCCAATCGGTGCGCAGTCTGCCGAGATTGTCCACCGTGCGCCCGTTGTCGGAGGTCATGCGGGAACTCTTGCCCGTCGCCATGTCAAAGGAAAACACCTCGGTGTAGGTCTTGTCGGCTCTGGCGAAGTCGCCCTCGTCAAAGTCCACCAGCAGCATCTTCCCGCTGCCGTAGCCCTCGGGCATATCCGTCAGGTGGAAAAACGCATAGTCGTACAGCCGCACATCGTCCTCGTACAGCGTGGTCAAAAACAGTCCGTACCCTGTCACACGACCTTCCCGCTCTATGTAGTAGAGTTTGGTCGGAATCTCTTGGTGCGAGCAGGTCACCTTGATGTCCATGGTCTGCGTGTCCGCACAGGGCGTGAAGGTGCCGTTGCGCGCCTCGTAGAACTCCAGCAAACCGTAGGGATTGGCGGACAGATACACGCCGTCCATGTCCGTTTGGATCAGCGGGTAATCCACCGCCGTGCGGCTGACGAAGCCCTCCGCGGTTTTCGCTTCTCCCGCCTGCGCCACAACGGCTGTTGTGGTGGTCTGCCCGGCAGGGTTCAGCCCGCCGCTGTAGAACAGGATCCCCACCGATGCCGCCGCCAAAACGGTCATTGCGGAAGCGATGTAGTACGGCATTTTGTTCTTTTTTCTTTTCTTTTTTGCCATATCCAAGTTGTTCCGAAAGGGAACAATCCTCCTTTTATCAAAATTATAGATAATTATAGCATACCTCGCCGGGAATTACCACCGAAAAAAAGCGATTTTCCGGAAAATTCATAAAATATTTATACTTGTCCCCGGGAGACGGATGTGCTATACTGGTTGCGAATTCTTTCCAACCACGCAAGGAGACGCACCATGAGAAAACTTGGCATCAACGCAGACCTTTTCGAGGACAGAAATGCCCTCGCCAACATCCCCCTGATCCGGGCGGCGGGCTTTGAGAGCACCTTTGTGTGCTACCGGGACGATGCCCTCACCGGCAAAGTTGCCGAAGCCGCCGCAAAGCAGGGACTCTGTCTGGAAACGCTACACGCCCCTTTCGGGCACATCAACGACCTTTGGCTTCCCGGGGAGGGCGGCGAAGGGATGCTGCGGGAGCTGACAGACTGCGCCGATGCCTGCGCCCGATACGGCATTCCCGTCATGGTCGTCCACATCAGCAGCGGCATTCATGCACCGCACGTCAATGACCTCGGTCATGCCCGGTTCGACCGTCTGGTGGAACACGCCGGCAAGGTCGGCGTCACCATTGCCTTTGAAAACCAGCGCAAGCTTGCCAACATCGCCTTCCTGTTCGAGCTGTATGCCGACTGTGCGCACGTGGGCTTCTGCTGGGACTGCGGTCACGAAAAATGCTTCGCCGGCGGCAGGGAGTATATGCCTCTGTTCGGCAGCAAAACCGTTGCCCTGCACGTCCACGACAACTGCTGCCGGGACGGATGCGACGACCACCTGCTTCCCTTTGACGGCGGCATCGACTACAGCCGCTTCGCCGAGCATCTGCGCCGCAATCGCTTTGCGGGCACGCTCATGCTGGAAACCATGCCCGAACACAATCACCGCTACGACGATTTGTCCCACGAAGCTTTCTTTGCCCTCGCCTACGAAAGGGCGGCGAAGTTGCGCACCCTCGTGGACAGTGAATAATACGGAGGAAAAACCATGTGGCTTTTCGACACGATTCCCGCCTATGACGGCGGCACGCTTTTGCCCATGCTGTACAACTGCGGCAGTGCCCTTGCGGACGATTTTGACGGCGCAACGCCCCAGGACACCCAAATGCACATCGTCCGGGACACGGATGAAACGGCGTTCCTCGCCTACTGCGAAAAGGTGCAGAACGCCGGCTTCACCTGCCTGTTCCGGCGAAGTGATGCGGCAGGTCTGTACCGCCAGTTTCAAAAGGACGACTGCCTTGTGTACGCCTACTTCACCTATGCGGACGGCATTGCCCGCATCCTGTCGGACAAGGGCAGTGTCTCCCTCGCCGACTTCTCCGACGAGGACGACACCCACCTTTGGGCGGACACGGCGCTCATGCAGTTTGGGCTGTGGTACGATGATATGATCAAGTGGACAAGCTGCGACTGCGGCATGAACTACGTCCTGCGCCTGCACAACAACAAGCTCGTCCTCATCGACGGCGGCGAAATCGAACAGGCGACCGACATCGCTCTGGGCGAATTTATGCACCGTCTGCGCACGCTCACCAATACGGTCGAGGGCGACCGGCTGGAGATCGCCCTGTGGTACTGCACCCATGCGCACAACGACCACATGGATTTCTTCATGTCGCTTTTGAAAAAGTACGGACACATACTGCACGTGGAGCGGGTGATGTTCAACTTCCCCTCCCACACATTGCTAAGCTACCCCCACTATGTCTGCGAGCTGCGCAGAACACTGCGGGAATACTGCCCCGACGCCCTGTTTTTGAAGCCCCACTGCGGGCAAAAGTTCCGCTTAGCCAATGCGGAGTTTGAGGTGCTTTACACCCAGGAGGATCTGCTGACCACCCGTGCGGACGACCCCATCTTCACCGGCGTCAACGAAACCGGCGCCGTGCTGAAAATCCACTTTGAGAACGGAAAATCCCTTCTCCTGCTCGCCGATGCGGACGACGATGTGGAACGAATCGTCTGCGACCGCTTCGCCGAAGCGGAACTTTGCTGTACCTATTTGCAAGCGGCGCACCACTGCATCAACAATCTCGAACGGCTGTATGCCTTCGTGCAAAACGAATACGTCCTTGTCCCCGAAAGCCGCTACAATATTCACAAGCGTTTCCGCCGCAACCTGGACGTCCTGTACCGATACAACGACCGGGACAAGATTATCCTGGCCGGCGACTACACCGCCGTCTTTCGCAACACGCCGGACGAGGTGCGCACCGAGCTGTACCCCATCCGCGGCTGTCTGTATGACGGCACATATTAAAAAGGCAAGAAGGGTTCCTCATGCAAAAAATGATGTCCTATATGCGCTCCGCCATGGAGCAGTACAACATGATCGACGAAGGGGACAATGTGGCGGTCGGTCTGTCGGGCGGCAAGGATTCCGTGGCGCTGTTGTATTGTTTGGCGCAGATGCGCCGCTTTTACCCGAAACATTTTGCGGTGACCGCCGTCTCCATCGACCCTCAGTTCGGCGGTGTGGAAACGGACTACAGCCCCTTGCAGGCGTTGTGCGAGGGCATAGACGTGCCCTACATCATCAAGCGCACGGAAATCGGTCCCATCATTTTCGACATCCGCAAGGAAAAAAATCCGTGCAGTCTCTGCGCCCGGATGCGCCGGGGCGCCCTGCACGACACCGTCAAGGCGGCGGGCTGTACGAAGCTGGCGCTGGGGCACCACATGGATGACGCCGTGGAAACGTTCATGATGAACCTGCTCAACGAAGCACGCATCGGCTGCTTCTCCCCTGTCACCTACCTGTCCCGCAAGGACTTGACCATGATTCGTCCCATGGTGTTCGCCCGGGAAAGCGACTGCGCACGGGTCGTGCGAAAAGAGAATCTGCCCGTTGTCAAAAGCAAGTGCCCCGCCGACGGCGTGACCGAGCGGCAGAACGTCAAGGAACTGCTGACCGCCCTCGAAAAGGACTACGAGGATGTGCGCTACAAAATCCTCGGCGCCATGCAGCGCAGCCACCTCAACGGCTTTTGAGGCAACACAAAAGACAGACAGAGCGAACAAACGCAGCTGTCTGTCTTTTCTTTTGCGGATAATTATTGGTTCATCACGTGATTTTTGTGGGATCAAAAGTTTCGCTCAAGCCTTTTTAAAGGCTTGCGGATTCCAAAGGCGGCGCCTTTGGTCGCCGACCGCAGTCGGCGAAATCCTAACAACACCAAAAGCGCAGGAGGGGAGCCAAACCAGTCCGGCGGACTGTTTTGGCGTGGGGAACCCTCGCCGGGGGTTCCCCGGTGCGAAGCACAAATCCCACAATTTTCCGTGAAAAGCGTAATTATTTGTATGCATATGTCCGGACATAGTCCACGACAAAATCCGTAACCAGCGCTCTGCCGTTTTCCTCAATGGAGGGACCTGCCCAGCTTTCGGCGGGAACGCCGTTCTGCCCGCCAACCTCCACGGACAGCAGCATATACTCCTCCACCTG
>JAQXLO010000174.1 GCA_029012165.1 Oscillospiraceae bacterium
CGTTTCCTGTGCCGCCGACGCCGTCCCCGACCGCCGGTTTATGGCCGAGGTCTACAAAACCCTGCGTGCCATGGGCGGATATTGCCGCAGCACGGACTGCCTGTGCCTGCAAATGGGCAAAGCGGACGACACCGTTTGCGCCATTCTTTTGGCGGTGGACGCCCTGTGTGAGCTGCGCCTGGCGTCCCGTGGGGCAGACGGCAGCATCACCCTCGCCGCCGCCCCCGGCAAAGTCAATCTTGACGATTCGGTCATTCTGCGCAATGCCCGACGCTGTATTTCATAACCATCGGAGGTACATCCATGTCTCAAACGCAAAACTCGGACGGCTATGCTGCCCTTCGTATCCAACTGGCGGAGCATTTCCCCGCAGACGCCCTTGCGCAGATCGACAAGGCCTATGCAATGGCTGCCGATGCGCACAAGGGACAAATGCGCCTGTCGGGCGAGCCGTACGTGACCCATCCCGTCTGCGTGGCGGAAATTCTTTTGGGCATCGGCATGGACGCCCCCTCCATCATCGCCGCTTTGCTGCACGACACCGTAGAGGACACCCGTGTCACACTGGAGGACGTCAAAAACGAATTCGGCGAAGAAGTTATGAATCTGGTGGACGGCGTGACTAAGCTGGGCAAAATTCCTCTCGTCTCCCGTGAGGAACAGCAGGCGGAAAACCTGCGCAAAATGCTCATCGCCATGGCGCAGGATATCCGTGTGATCATCATCAAGCTGGCTGACCGCCTGCACAATATGCGCACGCTGATCTATAAAAAGCCCCAGCGCCGCAGAGATATTGCGCTGGAAACACTGGAAATTTACGCCCCCATTGCCCACCGTCTCGGTATTCGCCACATCAAGGAGGAGCTGGAGGATCTGTCCATCAGCTTCCTCGACCCGGTGGCGTACCAAGAGATCGAAAACAAGCTCTCCGAGCAAAGCCCCCGCCGCAACGAATTCCTGCACGACATCAAGTCCCATATTGCCGAACGGGTCCAGCAGGAAACGCCCAATGCCCATGTGGACGGGCGCATCAAATCCGTCCACGGCATTTACCGCAAGATGTATATGCGGGGCAAAAATTTTGACGAAATTTACGACATCTACGCCGTGCGCATCATCGTGGACACCGTGGTGGAGTGCTACAACTGTCTCGGTCTGATCCACGATATGTACCGCCCTCTTCCCGGACGGTTCAAGGACTATATCTCCACGCCCAAGCCCAATATGTACCAGTCCCTGCATACCACCGTCATCGGCTCCGAGGGCATCCCCTTTGAGGTGCAGATCCGTACCTGGTCCATGCACCAGATGGCGGAATACGGTATCGCCGCCCACTGGAAATACAAGCTCGGCATGAGTGACGCCAAGATGGAGGATCATCTGTCGTGGGTTCGTCAGCTGCTGGATTCGCAGAAGGATGCGGACAACCCGGAGGATCTGGTGCTGACCATCAAGACGGATCTGGTGCCCGAGGAGGTGTACGTCTTTACCCCCAAGGGCGACGTGATCAACCTGCCCATGGGTGCCACCGTCATCGACTTCGCCTATGCCATCCACTCCGCCGTCGGCAACCGAATGCAGGGCGCCAAGGTGGACGGCCGCATCGTGCCCATCGACTACAAGGTGCGCAACGGCGAGATCGTCGATATCATCACCTCCTCCAACCCCAACAAGGGTCCCAGCCGTGACTGGCTGAAGATCGTGCGCACCAGCGGCGCACGCAACAAGATACGTGTGTGGTTCAAAAAAGAACGGCGTGAGGAAAACATCACCGAGGGTCGTGCCGAGGTGGAGCGTGAGTTTCGCCGCAGCTTTATCCGCCTGAATGAGGAGGATATGGAACGCTTCCTGCAAACCTTAGCGGAGCGTCAGCATCTGGACAGCGTGGACGATTTCTACGCCGCCATCGGCTACGGCGGCTTGTCCCTGTCCCGCATGATGCCCCACATCCGAGATGAATACAACAAGCTCATCCGTGCCGCTACCCCGGAGGAAACGCCCGTTCTGACCCCGCCCAAACGCTCCAAGAGCAACGAGGGCGTTGTGGTGGAGGGCATCGACAACTGCCTGATCAAGTTCTCCCGCTGCTGCAATCCCCTGCCGGGCGACCAGATCATCGGCTTCATCACCCGGGGGCACGGCGTTTCCATCCACAAGCGGGACTGCACCAACGTCCCCAAGGATATCGCCACCTGCGAGGAGCCGGATCGCTGGCTCAACGCCTACTGGGACAAGGTCGTGCACGACAACTTTAAATCTACGCTGCTCGTGACCTGCATCAACCGTGTGGGCATGATCGCAGACGTCTCCGTGCAGTTCGCCAATATGCACGTCATGATCCACGACATCAACACCCGCACCACCAAGGACGGACGCACCGCCATCGCTGTGACCATCACGGTCAACAGCATCGAGCACCTCAAGAGCGTCATTGCCAAGATTGAAAAGGTCAACGGCGTACTGAATGTGGAAAGAACGGGTATGTAATACGAAAGGAAGATCGCTTTGAGAGCATTGCTGCAACGGGTACGCTCCTCCGCTGTCCGCATAGACGGTGAAACCGTCGGCGCAATCGGACAGGGACTGAATATCCTGCTGTGCGTCATGGACGGCGACACCGAGGCCGAGGCGGAGCTGCTGGCCGGAAAGTGCGCCAAAATGCGCATCTTTGAGGATGAAAACGGCAAGATGAACCGCTGTATCACCGATATCGACGGCGAAGCGCTGGTCATCTCCCAGTTCACTTTGGCGGCGGACTGCCGCAAGGGCAACCGTCCCTCCTTTATCGCCTCCGCCAAGCCGGACACCGCCCAGGCGCTGTACGAATATTTCTCCCGGTGTCTGCGGCAAAACGGTGTGCGCAAGGTGGAGAACGGCGTGTTTGCCGCCGATATGCAGGTCGAGATCCACACTGACGGTCCCGTCACCATTTGGCTCGATTCCGATATCTACAAACAAAGCCGGAGATAAACTATGGAAGTCTATACATTTGCCACAGGCACCTTTGCCGCCAACTGTTACGTTGTCACCGGCGGAAAAAATGCGGCGGTCATTGATCCGGGGGACTGTTCCCCTGCCCTGCTTTCCTTTATTCGGGACAACGATCTGCACGTGGTGCAGATCCTGCTGACCCATGGACACGCCGACCACATCACCGGCGCCCCGCAGCTGCGGGAATGCACGGGTGCGCCGATTTCGATTCACGCCCTTGATGCGCCCTGCACCGACGGTCCCCTGAGCCTCGCCGAGGAATGCGGCTATCCGCCGGTACATTTTCAGGCGGACAGACTCTTGCAGGAGGGGGACACGATCTCCGTCGGCAAAGAGACACTGACCGTTCTGCACACGCCCGGTCACACACCCGGCGGTGTATGCTTTCTGCACGAAAACGACCGCCTGCTGTTTTCCGGCGATACCCTGTTCTGTCTCACGGCTGGACGCACCGATCTGCCCGGCGGCGATTCGGCGGCGCTGATGCAGTCTCTGGACCGGCTGCGCAAGTTGGAGGGCGACTACAAAGTCTATCCCGGTCACGAACGTGCCACCTCTCTCGATGCGGAACGCAAAAGAAATTTCTATATGAGAAGATTGGGAAAATAAATGATCCTTTTAAATCTCTGCGGACACGATTTTCACTACGAAACGGAAAATCTCTGCCGTGTCTTTTACCCCGATGAAACGATACGCATCGTGTACGATGCTCCGGAAACGGGCTGTATCACCGCCCGCATGACGGAAACGCCGGAGGGCTTCGACTTTGCTGTGCGGACGGACAGGGACTGTGAAACCGGGTTTTTGCCGAAAAACACCCCCGACCTGCGGGATGCGCAGGAGCTTACCGTTGCCACACTGCTGTACCGCCTGCTGTCCCGGCAGTTCGGCTACACGCCGCCGTGGGGCATCCTCACGGGTGTGCGCCCGTCGAAGCTGATGAACACCCTGCTGCAGGACATGAACGAAGCCGAAGCAAAGCGGTATTTTCGGGAAAAGCTGCTGGTGCAGGACGGCAAAACGAATCTCACCGCCGCCGTTGCCCGGCAGGAAAGCCGCATTATCGAGACCTCCCGCCCCGATTCCTTCAGCCTGTATCTATCCATTCCCTTTTGCCCGTCCCGGTGCAGTTACTGCTCCTTCGTGTCCCACTCCATCACCGGCGCCGGCGCCAAAAAGCTCATTGACCCCTATGTGAAGCTGCTGGTCGAGGAGATTCGCCAGTGCGGCGACATCGCCAAGGAACTGGGCTTGCATTTGGAAACCGTCTACATCGGCGGCGGCACACCGAGCATTCTCACCCCCGAACAGCTGGACGCCGTCTGCGGCGCCCTGTGCGAAAACTTTCCCATGGCTTCGGCAAGGGAGTTTACCGTGGAGGCCGGCAGACCGGACACCATCACCAAAGAAAAGCTTCTTTCCCTGAAGAAAGCCGGCGTGTCGAGAATCAGCATCAATCCCCAAACGCTCAATGACGCTGTTTTGCAGCGCATCGGCCGCAGACACACCGCCGCCGAAGTTCTCGAAAGCTTCCGCCTTGCCCGCTCTCTCGGCTTTGACAACATCAACATGGACTTGATCGCAGGCTTGGACGGCGACAGTGCCGAGAGCTTCCGCCAAACCCTGTGCGGCATAATCGACCTGTCCCCGGAAAACATAACCGTGCACACCCTTGCGCTCAAGCGTGCCTCCCGTCTCGTCACCGAGGAAAACGGCAGTGCATCGGGCGGCGCCGTCGCCGTTGCGCAGATGTTGGATGAAGTGCAAAGGCAATGCACCGAGAGCGGCTACATCCCCTACTATATGTACCGCCAAAGCCGCTGTGTCGGCAACTTTGAAAATGTCGGCTGGTGCCGGGAGGGCTTCGAGGGGCTGTACAACATCTTCATGATGGAGGAAACCCACACCGTGCTCGCCTGCGGCGCAGGCGCCGTCACCAAGCTGCGTGATCCCCACAGCAATCATCTCGAACGGATTTTCAACTTTAAATACCCCTACGAATACATCAGCCGCTTCGACGAGCTGACCGCACGCAAAGCACGCATAAAATCCTTTTACAACGAATATGGTTTTTAAGGCACAAGATATTGCCTTTCGGAACCTGCATTACCAATACAGGATGTGATGATTTGGCTCAAGAAAAGAAAAATCAAACCATGCTCAACGGTGCGCTGATCCTCGCCGTGTCCACCATCATCGTAAAGCTCATCGGCGCTCTGTACAAAATCCCGCTGACGGGTCTCATCGGCGGCGTCGGCAGAGGCTACTTCAATGCGGCATACAATATATACACGCCCATTTACGCCATCTCCATGGCAGGTCTGCCGGTGGCCGTGTCCCGTCTGGTTTCGGAGAGCGTCTCCCTGAACCGCTACGGGGAGGTGCGGCAGATCTACAAGGTCTCCAACAAGATCTTCCTCATCACCGGCGCCGTGGGCACTGCGCTGATGTTCCTGATCGCCTACCCCTATGTGCGCTACGCCTCCAGCGTCAACGCCCTGCCGTCGATCCTCGCCGTGGCGCCGTCCATCTTCTTCTGCTGCGCCATGTCGTCCTATCGAGGCTACTACGAGGGTCTGCGCAACATGACGCCCACCGCCGTTTCCCAGATCATCGAAGCCCTCAGCAAACTGCTGCTGGGCATCGGACTTGCTTCTGCGGTGATGAAGTTCGGCATCTCCCAGTATGAAAAGACCGGCTCCGTGTTTGGACACGCCGCAGAAACCGCCGCCGACGCCTACAGCTACATCTACCCCTACACCGCTGCCGCCGCCATCATGGGTGTGACCATCGGCACCGTAGCGGGACTTGTCTATCTCATGATCCTGCACCGTGTCAAGGGCGACGGCATCACCCGCACCGATCTGATCAATTCCCCCTCCGACTCCACCGACCGGGACATCGCCAAACGCATCATCACCTTCGCCATCCCCATGGTCATCGGCTCTCTGATCACCAACATCACCAATCTCATAGACACCGTCACCATCCAGGCACGGCTGGAGGATGCTTTCCTTGCGGCGCCGCAGGTGATCAAGTCCATGTACGCAAACTCGCTGAATCTTTCCGGCACGCTGGATCAGGATATTCCCACCTACCTGTACGGCAACTACGGCGCAGCGCTGGATTTCCGCAACCTGATCCCCACCATCACCATGTCTCTGGGCATCAGCGCTCTGCCCGTCCTGTCCGCCGCATGGGCGCTCAAGGATAAACAGCAGATCCGCACCAACGTGGAATCCGTTATTCGTGTCACCATGCTGGTCGCTTTGCCTGCGGGCTTTGGCATGGCGGTGCTGGCGACGCCCATTCTCACCATTCTCTACGGCAGCAAACAGCCGGACATCATCCCCATCGCCGCCCCCATCATGGCGGTTTACGGCTACGCCACCGCACTGATGGCTGTCTCCACCCCTGTCACCAATATGCTCCAGGGCATCGGACGCACGGATATCCCCGTCAAGGCCGCTGTGGCCGGCGCCGTGGTCAAGATCATCTGCAACTACACCCTTGTCGGCAATCCCCGCTTCAACATCCAGGGTGCCCCCGTGGGCTCCATTCTGTGCTACGTGGTCATCGTTTCGGTAAATCTGTACTATCTGCTGCGCATCAGCGGCGTACGCATCAGCGCCGTCTCCGTGCTGATAAAGCCCCTTGTCTGTGCTGCGCTTTGCGCCGCCTCTGCCAAGGGAACCTATGTGCTGGCGGATATGCTGCTTGCCGACAGACTGCCCCACTTTAACCTGATTGCCACCGTCGGTTCCATCGGCGTGGCGGCGATCGTCTACCTCGCATCCCTCCTTTTGCTCAAGGGACTGTCCAAAGATGATATTTCTATGCTTCCAAAGGGAGAAAAAATTGCAAAAGTACTTGCACATTACAAGCTTTTGAGTTAAAATATAAAGTACTGTCCCCTCAAGAAAGGCAGGAAGTTCCATGATCGACAATTTTGACTTTAAAGACAGATACACCATCGACGATCTTCTGCGCATCATGCAGCTTCTGCGTGCACCGGGCGGATGTCCGTGGGATGCGGCGCAGACCCATGAGAGCATCAAGAAGAATCTGATCGAGGAAACCTACGAAGTGATCGAAGCGATCAACAAGCAGGACAAGGAACTGCTGTTGGAGGAGCTGGGCGATCTGCTGCTGCAGATCGTGTTCCACGCAGAGATGGAAAACGAAAAGGGCACCTTCACCTTTGACGACGTCTGCAACGGCGTGGCGCAAAAGCTTGTGGAGCGGCACCCCCACGTTTTCGGCTCCGTGCAGGCAAACGACGCCGAGGAGGCGCTTTCCAGCTGGGACGCCGTCAAGCGCCAAAAGAAAGGACAGAAAAAGGGCAGCGTCCCCATGCTGTCGATTCCCCGGGAGCTTCCGGCGCTCATGCGTGCGGACAAGGTGCAGAGCAAGGCGAAAAAGGTCGGCTTCGACTGGCCGGACATCTCCGGCGCACTGGACAAGCTGGAGGAGGAAACTGCCGAGCTGAAAGAAGCCATCGCCTCCGGCAACCGGGAGGACATCTCCATGGAGCTGGGCGATCTGCTCTTCA
>JAQXLO010000175.1 GCA_029012165.1 Oscillospiraceae bacterium
GCGCAGCGTGGTGGATTTCCCGCATCCGGACGGGCCTACAACAGCGATGAACTCTTTTTCTTCGATTTCAAGATTAAAATCCGTCACGGCGTTTTTATCAGAATTGGCATATTTTTTCCCGATGTGTTTTAACTCGATAAAGCTCATAATGATTTCCTTCCTTTTTAAACTCAGCCCTCTTTTGAGCCTGTTGAAACGACGCCCTCTACAATTTGCTTGGAGAAGAACGAGTAAATGATGATAACCGGGATCGTGATCAGCGTAATGACGGCAAGCGTCTGACCCATGGTTGTGTTTTCGTTGGAGGTGATGGCGTTCAATCCGATCTGTGCCGTGAGCAGGTCACTCGATGTAAACACAAGTGACGGCCAAAGGTAGTCGTTCCACACATTCAGGAACGTGAACACGCTGACAGTGGCAACAACGCTCCTGGACATGGGAAGAACCATGGTAAAGAAGTATTTGACGGGACTGCAGTGATCCAGCTGTGCCGCCTCGTAAATATCGTCAGGCAAGCTGATAAACACCTGTCGGAACAAAAAGATGTTGAACGGATTGACAATCATCGGAAGAATATAGCCGATAACGGTATTCAACAGTCCGAGCTTCGCTACGAACAAAAAATGGATCGTGATAATCGTTTCCATCGGCACGATCATCAGAAGCATAATAATCAACAGCCAGCGTTCACGGAACGGAAATTTGATTTTCGCAAGGGCATAACCGGCAAGACCGTTTACGATTACGCCCAGAACAATCAGCACGGCAGCATAAAACAGGGTGTTGAGCATATAGCGCAGAAAGCTTGTGTTGGTAAGAATGGAAATATAGTTTTCCAAAAAGCTGCCGTTTAACGCAGGCGGAATAAACGCCGCCGCCGTATTCATATCGGCTGTAATCTGTGCGTCGGGCTTAAAGGAATTTGCAAGCATCCAGATTACGGGAAACAGGAAAAATAACGACAGGACAATTAAAACGCCAACGAGGATCCAATTACCGATCTTTCTTCTTTTTGTCAGCATGCTTATTCCCCCTTTCCTTAGTGACGACAGTCTGAATGACCGTCAGTATCATGACAAAGAACGCAAATACGATGGACATCGTGGAGGCAAGACCGATTTCCCAGTTCACAGTACCTGTTTCATATATGTCATAAACCATGGTGTATGTCGAGTGAGACGGTCCGCCGCCCGTCATAATCATCGGCTGCACAAGCATACGGAACGCACCGATTGTTATGGTGATGAATACAAAGATGCAAAGCGGTTTCAGCTCAGGCAAGGTAATGTCCTTAAACTTTTTCCAGCCGCTTGCGTGATCCATCTCCGCCGCTTCATAAAGTGCGGGGTTGATTGCCTGCAAGCCGCCGAGGAAAATAATCATCTGATAGCCCATGCCCTGCCAGGAGCTCATGATGGCAATGGACGGGAGAGCCTGCGATGCGCTGTTGATAAACGGCTGAGGATCAATTCCGAGATTGCCGAGAATGGAGTTTAAAATGCCCTCGGGGCTGAAAATCTGAATCCACAAAGTCGATACAACGGCAAGCGACATGACAACAGGAACAAAAAACGCAACCTTGAAGTACTTTTTGCAGTGTGTAACTTTGTTGATTAAAAGTGCAAGTCCCAAGGCGCCCAGACCCTGAAGCGGTACAATAATCAGCACAAACCGAACCGTGTTCCCGAACGCCTGTCTGAAATCCTCGTCATGAAAAATCTGCGCATAATTTTCAAATCCGACAAAGTGTGTGATTTCGGGGTTGAGTGCGAAAAAATCCGTGAAGCTGAATATCAGCGTTAAAATCATCGGAATGAACA
Organism: Oscillospiraceae bacterium; assembly: GCA_029012165.1. Classification (GTDB taxonomy): domain Bacteria; phylum Bacillota; class Clostridia; order Oscillospirales; family Acutalibacteraceae; genus UBA1425. The sequence goes on from JAQXLO010000175.1 coordinate 1,821, forward strand.
AAAATACCGTCAGCAGTACCAGCGCCGGGCCGAAGAACGCCATGCCCAAAAGAGATTCCGATCTCTTTTTCATTTTAACAGTTCGCTCTTTATTCATTGTCGTATGTGTAACGCTTCAGCTTTGCGTTAATCCTTTCTACAGATTTATCCAGCTCCGACTGAACATCGAGTCCCGAAAGGACACAGTTTTCAAGCGTTTGCTGAAAAGAGGTGCTGACCTGCGGATAAACAGGTGTTTTCGGTCTCGGATGACCGTATTTGCTCAGCTGATTGTAAAGTGCCCTGTAGTTTTCGTCCGTCTGAAAGATATCATTTTCCTCAAATGCTTTATAGGTTGACGGCAGGCTTTTTGTTTTTTGGCAAAGCAGGGAGCCGCTCTCTGCGCCGCTCATCCACAGGACAAGCTCGGTCGCCCCTTCAATATTTTCTGTTTTCGTGGTCGCCGCAAACGCCCATGAGCCCGTCGGTGTATAGCGTTCCCCGTTCCAATCATCGCCGACGATATAGGGCGCAACGCCGATGTCCACGTCCGGATAGCTTGTGTAAATCGTATTGACTTCCCATGCGCCGTCAAACTTAAAGGCGGCTCTTCCGCTCTCAAACAGCTTATCGACCGGCACCGCCGACATATAGCCCTTGTCCAGAAGCGTTTTAAAGTATTCGATGGTCTGCTTGTTTTTCTGCGAATTAAACACACCGTCGGCAACAAGTCCCGTTTCATCGATCATATCGCCGCCGTTTGACCAGAAGAACGGCGCATAATAATAGATCGTTGCCTCGCCGACAGGAAAAGTCATGTCGAGCGAATACCCGTTTTTCTTTTCGGCGACAGGCTTGACTTTTTCAAGAACCTCCAAAAACTCGCTGAATGTCCATGGATCATCCGCATCGGGAACACTCACACCTGCGCTTTTTAAAATCTCCTTGTTGTAGTAGAGCCCTACGCTTGATTCCATCGCACCGAGAGCATAAAGCGTCCCGTTATATGTACCCTGAGCAAGAATCGACTCCAGATATTCGCTGCGCTCCTGTTCGGTAAGCGGTGCGAGGGGTTGAATGATATTGTTCACCGCATACGCCGCAATATTCGGACCGTCAACGGTAATGACATCAGGCAACCCGCCCGACATCACCGAAGCGTTGATTTTGTCGGAATAGCCGCCGCCGCTGTCGTTTCTCGGAATAAACTCAATATCGGCAAAATATTTCCCGTTGTAAGCCTCATTGAATTTGTGCACCGATTCCTTGTAGCATCGTCCCTCATCGGTATCCTCAATGGTGTGGACCCAAATGGACAGATACGCTTCGCCGTCGTCGTAGCCCTCTATGTCGCCGGGAGACGGGACGGATGTCTGGCATCCTGTCAGGAAACAGGCGGCGGACAGAACCAGAGCGAACATGACCGATAGTTTTCTTCTCATCAAAAAGCTCCTTTCAAGTAGATTTCCAGATTGCGTAACCGATTAAGTAACCGGTTACTTTTCTACTTCATCATACTACCTTGTTCTGCGTTTGTCAATAGTTTTTTTCAAAAAAATAACCGATTATGTAACCGGTTATTTTTTGCTTGATTTTTCACGCTCAAGTTGCTATACTGAATCCATACAGACTGTGGAGGCAAAAAAATTGAAACAGAAAAAGGTCACCTTTGACGACATCGCAAAATACACCGGCTTTTCAAAAACAACCATTTCACGGTATTTTAACAATCCCGACTCCCTCACGCTTGAAAATCAGGAGAAAATCGCAAGGGCGCTGACGGAGCTGAACTATCACGAAAACAAGCTGGCGAAGGTTCTTGCAAACGGTAAAACGGAGTTTGTAGGGATAATTGTGCCGAACCTCTATATGCATTACTACTCCGAAATGTTGAACCGGATTCTTTCAAGCTATGAGCAATACGGTTATAAATTCCTTGTTTTTGTCAGTACAGGCCGCAAAGAAGACGAGAGAAAATATTTGCAGGAGCTTCTGGCGTATAACATCGAGGGAATGATCCTATTGAGCCACACCATTCCCTCAAAGGAGCTGGCATCCTATAACATACCGATTGTAACGATTGAGCGTGAGGATCAATATGTATCCAGCGTAAATACCGACAACTATATGGGTGCGGTTCAGGCAACAAGCCTGCTTATCAAAAACAAATGCGATATCCTTATCCATATTAACTCCGTGTTTCCGCCCGATATACCGGCATACGGGAGAATAAAAGGCTTTCTCGACATCTGCGAAAAAGAAAATATCCGGCACGAGTTGATTTTAACGGATCTTGGTAATACCTACAAGGAAAACTATGACTGCATTTTTTCGCTTCTTCAGGAGATAAAAAAGAAGTACCCGACCATAAAGAAAGGTCTTTTTATGGCGAACGATACCCACGCAAACGTCCTGTTGAACATCATCGTCAGAGAGTACGGGACTCTGCCTGACGAATTCCGGATTGTGGGCTTTGATAACTCGCCTATTGCAAGCGAGTCCATCATACCGATCAGTACAGTCGGACAGCAGATCGAAAAAATAGCCGCCGAAGCGGTTGAAGTGCTCGTGGAACAAATGAACGAACGAAAAAAGAGAAAGCCCTCCACACAAAAGGAGATTGTCCATAAAAAAGTGACGCCGATACTGATCCGACGGGAAACGACGGACTGAGGTCGGCAAAGGTGGCAGAGAACAGTTACTCTGTCGCCTTTTCTTATCCGGTGATGCCGTCAGAATGTCGAATAAGTCAAACAAGAAATGAGGTCGGCGGCAAGGATGCGCCAATCGTTGTCATCGGACGTGAGGCAGGAAGCGTCAAAAGAGACGGATTTGAATCCATTACCGATACCGAGGATAAATGTCGGTACCGTCAGGATCTAACCTCAACCGGTGATGTGCTTACAACGGTTGTAAGCAATCCGGACGGAATTGATTATACCGCCCGATCAATAAAAGTCACTCAAAAGAAACCGGCGGCACCGGTTTTGATACCATTTTCGGGTTCAGATGTAAATACATAAAACATATTCGATAAGGACACAAAAATGATTTGTTGTGATCTTTCAAAAATGTATGATGTAAAATGATGTGAACCAAGGATATTCACTTTTTCAGTTGCCAAAGACGACGAGCCTTGTTTCAAAGAAGACACCCGTCAGGGAGTAGCGGTCAGCTATATTTCAAAAGCGTTACCCGAAACGGCATAAGAAAAAAGTCGCAGACCGTATGGAATGCGACTGTACATAACAAAATATATTTCAAGCTCTGTTTTCAGAAAAAAATTGAGTATTCACAGGTAAAATCCCTTATGAATACTCAAAATGGTCGGAGTGGAGGGATTTGAACCCCCGACATCCTGCTCCCAAAGCAGGCGCGCTACCAACTGCGCTACACCCCGGAGAGAACAGTGTCCTTTTGGGGGACACTGTGTTTTTGCGTTTAGCTGTTCTCGATCGGCTGGTAACCGCCCGGGAAGGGGGTTACAGCGGAGAACATTGCTTTTTGCGGAATCATCTTGTAGTATTCCCCCGTATTGCGCAGGGACACGGAGAGCTGCACGTTCATGTTGTCCGCCTCGGAATCGCAGAACAGCAGGAACGGTTCCTCCAAATCGGCGTACTGCTTGAGGATGTGGATATTTCCCTCGGCGTCTGCCTGAATACCGAACACGGAGATGTTTTCCAGATCAAAGCGGGGAACGACGAGGTACACATCGTTGCCGCCGGCATCCACACGGCGCATGGAGTCGAAGCTTTCGTCGTCCACCATGGAGAAACGGTTTTGGTGGATCGTATGCAGGGTATTGTAATAGTCGCTTCGGGAGCCGATATATTGCAATGCGCACATGGTGTTTTCTCGCCATTGTACACCTTCCGCCATTCTGTAAAGGCCTGTGAGCCCCTGTGTGGTGATGACGAAGGTGTGCTCGGTGGCAGACTCCTCGGTGGTCTCCGATTCGGAAGACTGGAAGGAAACCGAACAACCGGCGAATACAAACAAAAGCAACGGAATAAGACAAACAGCCAATCCCTTGCGCATACGGCAGCCTCCTTTAGCTCAAGTAGACCCATTATACCTGAAATAAGCGAAAAAAGCAATAGCAAAACGAAAAAGATTCCGTTACAGATGCAGCAAAGAATAGCGTTCGCACTCGCCGATGGCTTCGCTGGGCAGATCGTCGATTATGGTCAGGCAGTTCAGGAAGGTTTGGGTCTGTTCGAGCATGAGGGTTTCATCGAATTTGTCCATTTCATGGCTGTCGCTGACAACGCAAAGACTGTCCGGCGCAGTGACAAGGGCGATCTCGGGGATATGGACGTTGAACAGGGGCTGCCCTTCACCGAAATGCAGAAAATTGTGCCCACGCAGCGTCAATGTGCGCACACGCTGGCGATCCTCCAAAGCGTGGTAATAGATGTCGTCCATCATGCGGTTGCCGGTATACACCAGCTCGGGAGCAATGTCGCCGGTGGGGAAGTATTCGCTGCCGTTGCACTGCCAGTCCTTACAGCCGAGATGCTCCACGGAGACGCCCGCCACCGCCTTGATGTGGCCACGTTTTCCGTTCCAAAGATCCTGATGTTCCGCCAGCCAGCGGGAGGTCGCCTGTACGCCGCCGCCGATGACATCCTTGAAATCGGGCAGTCGGAAGTGGCCGGAGACAAAGACGAAAATGTGCTTGCGGTTGAGGGGTTTATCCTTCAGGCACCGTATCAGGGCGAGCAGTGCGGCGGGGCCATTTTCTTCGATGCAGTTGGTGCCGTCCGTGTGAGTGTTGATGAGGACGGCTTCATCGCTGTTCTTTCCGTCCAGAATGCAGTAAAAGCTTTCCGATTCGCAGTTCTTTTCCCATTCGGCTTCCAGCGTGAAGGTGGCATGCTTGCCCTGTGCGGCGGCGTCGATGACTGTTTGTCCATTGGTCTCGTTGACCCACAGCGCCGGAATGCCCTGATAGTCCATGATGAAGGGGAGATACTGTCCCTGTACCAAGGCGTCGGGCAGACCGTTCCAAATGCAGATGACCGCTTTGACCCCTGCGGCTTTCGCCACGGCAAGGAACGGAAAGTTGACAAAGGCGGTTGCCACGGGACCGCTGTAGTTTTTCGGCAGATGCAGATCTTCCGGCTGGGAACGCCGTTCGTCAAACGCCAGACGGGAGGGCAGAATATCCAGGTTGGACACACGGACAACGGCGATTTTGTCCCGTGCTTCGATAAAGGAAAGGCGCTTCCCTTTCAAAAGGATCAGCTCGCCTGTGACACCGCCGGGGGGTGTTTCGCCGGAGTAGGGGAATACGGAGGAAACAGGGATATCGACGGCGCCGAGGGCATCGTGCACAACGATAGATGCATTTTTGGCTTCCCAGCGGTTGAAAAAATGCGGGTCGCTGTAGACCTTCAGACCCATATCCCGAATCTGTCGTTTCAAATGAGCGATGTACGCTTTGTGGGCGGGATTGCCCGTCAAGCGGGGACCGAAAGCGTTCATGGTCTCCACTTCCTGCCGCAAAGCATTCGCATCGGTGTAGTCACGAATATCGTACTTCATAAAGGAAATACCTCCTTGTTAAAATGTATAAATATAGATCAGTATGTCTTTTTTGGGGCGCATTCATCCCTCGGGGCAAAGAGCTTGTACAGCGCCTGTGCCACACCGCCGTCCCGTGCATCGCAGGAGACGAAAGTGCAAATCTTTTTTACATCTTCGCAGGCATCGCCCATGGCCACGGAAATGCCGGCATACCGCAGCATATCCAAATCGTTGATGCTGTCTCCCATGGCGATACAGTGCGCTCTGTCCAGACCGTAGTAATCCAAGACGCACTGCATCCCCGTGGCTTTGTTGTGTCCCTTTTTGGCAAATTCGGCATAGGTGCGGTGCTGGTAGAACAGGTATTTATCCGAAAGCTCTGCCTGCCACTGTGCCGACAGGGTGTGGGGGATGAACATCTTGGCGAAAGTCTTGTCGCCGAACCGTTCCATCAGCTCTGCGCCGTTTTGCACCTGCTCGCCGTGTCCCTCAAACAGGGGATTGCGTACCAAGACCGATTCCCCCTCCAAAAAGACGCCGCAGCCGTCTTGGGTCAAGCGGTCGAAAATGTCCGCCAGTTCCGCAAGGGGGATGGATTCGGAACGCAGCTTTTGTCCGTCTGCAAGGACGGTACAGCCGATGCCGGCCACCACACCGTCCAGCGGTGCAGACAAAATCTTTTCGGGAATGTCCGCCAAAGAGCGGGCGGTATTGAGAAATACCTTGTGCCCCAGGGCACGCACATGGGCAAGGGCGGTACGGTTGGCGGGGACGATGGCGCCGTCACAGTACAGTGTGCCGTCTATATCCAGAAATATTGCGTACATATTTTCCTCCGTTTTAGACTTCGCCGCACAGTGCGGACGCCGCCTTTTCGGCTCTATTGTACCAATCCTTCCCCGCTTCGTCAAGACGGACAGCAGCTTTTTTGGATCAGCGGCTTTCCAAGGGCGTATATTCTCTTCTCGTCTGCACCGCCTTGTACGCCGGGCGAATGATCTTGTTGCCGTTGATCAGCTCTTCCATGCGGTGGGCGCTCCAGCCGGCGATGCGGGCGATGGCGAAAATGGGTGTGAACAGTTCCTCGGGGATGCCGAGCATACTGTACACAAAGCCGCTGTAGAAGTCCACGTTGGCGCTGACGCCCTTGTACATCTTGCGGTTGCCGGAGATGATCTGCGGCGCCAGTTCCTCCACGGCGGAATAGAGGGCAAATTCCTTTTCCAGACCCTTTTCCACGGAAAGGGCTTCCACAAATCCCTTGAACACTTGCGCTCTTGGGTCGGACACGGAGTAGATGGCGTGTCCGATGCCGTAGATCAGCCCGGATTTGTCAAAGGCCTCCTTGTTGACCAGACGGCGCAGATAGTTTTCGATCTCGTCCTTGTCGGTCCAATCCCGGATGTTTTCCTTCATATCCCGGAACATATGGCAGACCTTGATGTTGGCGCCGCCGTGCTTCGGCCCTTTCAGGGAACCCAGCGCCGCCGCAATGGCGGAGTAGGTGTCCGTGCCGGAGGAGGTGACGACATGGGTGGTGAAGGAGGAGTTGTTGCCGCCGCCGTGCTCGGCGTGGAGGATCAGCGCAAGGTCGAGGATGCGTGCCTCCAGCTTGGTGTATTTGCTGTTCAGGCGCAGCATATGCAGGATGTTCTCAGCGGTGGAGAGCTTCGGATCCGGCTCGTGGATGAAGAAGCTGTTGTTGTCGCAGACGTAGTAGTCGTATGCCTGATAGCCGTAGACGGACAGCAGCGGGAACATGGCGATCAGCTGTAAACACTGGCGCAGGACGTTGGGGATGGAGGTGTCGTCGGGCTTGTTGTCGTAGGAGTACAGCATCAGCACGCTGCGTGCCAGAGAGTTCATCATGTCCCGGCTGGGAGATTTCATGATGATATCCCGCACGAAGGAATTGGGCAGGGAACGATAATCGGCAAGCAGGGTGCGGAAGTCGGCAAGTTCTTTCGCCTGCGGCAGTTCGCCGAACAGTAAAAGGTAGACGACCTCCTCAAAGCCG
>JAQXLO010000176.1 GCA_029012165.1 Oscillospiraceae bacterium
TATTTGTAAGTTTTATTGTATCAAAATAGAACAAAATATTTTTAGGAGGACAAACAATGGATAGCAACAAACGCCCCGATACCATGGCACGCATTACTACCAAGGAACTCGCAGATGCGTTTATCGCACAGCAGATCGAAGCGATCCGCAAACAGGTCGGTGACAAGAAGGTGCTTCTTGCACTTTCCGGCGGTGTGGATTCGTCGGTTTGTGCGGCGCTTTTGATTAAGGCGATCGGGAAACAACTGGTCAGCGTACACGTCAACCACGGACTTCTGCGCAAAGGTGAGCCGGAACAGGTTGTCGAAGTGTTTCGCAATCAGTTGAATGCAAACCTCGTCTATGTCGATGCGGTTGACCGCTTTTTGGATAAGCTTGCCGGCGTAGACGATCCCGAAAAAAAGCGCAAGATTATCGGCGCCGAGTTTATTCGTGTGTTTGAAGAAGAAGCACGCAAGCAGGAAGGCATCGAGTTTTTGGCGCAGGGTACGATTTATCCCGACATTTTGGAGAGTGATGACGGCATCAAGTCTCACCACAACGTCGGCGGTCTGCCGGAGGATTTGCAGTTTGCGCTTGTCGAACCGATTAAACTGCTGTATAAAGACGAAGTGCGTGTCGTCGGCAAAGCGCTCGGTCTGCCGGACGGTATGGTGTTCCGTCAGCCGTTCCCGGGTCCCGGACTCGGTGTTCGCTGCTTGGGCGCAATCACCCGTGACCGTTTGGAAGCGCTGCGTGAGTCCGATGCCATTCTTCGTGAGGAGTTTGCCAAGAACGGCTTGGAGGGCAAGGTCTGGCAGTATTTTACCGCCATTCCCGATTTCAAGGGCGTCGGCATGGAAAACGGCAAGCGTACCTTCGCATGGCCTGTCATTATCCGTGCTGTCAATACCGTGGATGCCATGACTGCCACCGTGGAGAACGTTCCCTTTGAACTGCTCCAGCATATCACCGCACGCATCACCACAGAGGTGAAAGGCGTCAACCGTGTCCTCTATGACCTCACCCCGAAGCCCAGCGCAACCATCGAGTGGGAATAATCTTTCTCAAAAAAATAAAAAAATGCTTGACATTTGACGAAAGTTGCGCTATAATCTCTAAAAATTAAATATCTCTAAAGGCTATGACGAAGAATGACCAAGGCAATGACATTGCAGAGAGCCGATGTTTGGTGCGAATCGGTATGAAGTTCCTTTGCGGTCTCTCCCTTCCGAGCCGGGATCCTGAACCTCCTTTCCGAGTGCGTAGGGTGACCCGTGAATGCTGCGTGAATGCATAGAGGTTGTTTGACTTCAAACCGGTTTCCAACGGCTGTGACGAAGACGGACGCTTTCAGAGACTTATTCAGAGAATCGGGGATGGTGCGATCCCGATAAAGTCCGACAGATGTTCCCATCCCTTCCGAGCCGGAAGTCCCAAAGGTTTACACCCAGTAGGCGCTTCCCGTGAATGCTACGTCAGTGCATAGAAGTTGCTTGACTTCGAAGAGGTGGCGGATTTTGTATCCGCAATTTGAGTGGTACCGCGAGTGTATATTTCACCCGTCTCAAAGTGAATGTGCTTTGAGACGGGTCTTTTTTCGTTTCGAGGCAAAAAACGAAAAAAGGTGGTTGAAAAATGTTATCTCTTGACAAGGTTTTTAATGCGCAAACCGTGCTGAAAAGCATTATCCGTGAAACCAAGCTTGTTCGCGCCTACGGCATTGCGCCGGAGTGCGAGCTGTACCTAAAGCCCGAAAACCTACAGATCACAGGTTCTTTTAAAGTGCGTGGCTCTGCGTATAAGATCGCTATGCTTTCCGATGAGGAAAAGGAGAGAGGCGTTGTGGCCTGTTCGGCAGGAAACCATGCACAGGGCGTGGCGCTGGCGGCAACCAAGAACGGCATACACTCCCTGATCTGTCTGCCGGATACGGCGCCCATCTCCAAGGTCGAAGCCACAAAGGGTTACGGCGCAGAGGTTTGTCTTGTGGCAGGGTGCTATGATGATGCGTACCAAAAAGCGCTGGAACTCCGGGACAGTCAGGGCTACACCTTTGTGCATCCCTTTGATGACGAGAATGTCATCGCCGGACAGGGTACCATCGCCTTGGAGATCCTCAACGATCTGGACAATATCGATGCCATCGTGGTGCCGATCGGCGGCGGCGGACTGATCTCCGGCATTGCCTATACGGTCAAACAGATTCGTCCGTCCATTAAGGTGTACGGTGTACAGGTCAACGGTGCACCGAGTATGTACAATTCCATTAAAAATAACCAGATCGAGTGTCTGCCTTCCGTACAGACCATTGCGGACGGCATTGCGGTGAAGCAGCCCGGCGAGAACACCTTTAAGTTGATTTCCGAGTATGTGGATGACATTGTTCTTGTCAGCGATGATGAAGTGTCCTCTGCGATTCTTGCGCTGATCGAGAAGCAAAAGATGATTGCCGAGGGTGCAGGGGCAACGGCGGTTGCGGCAGTATTGGCAAAAAAACTGCCGGTCGAGGGCAAGCGGGTCGTTTGTTTGGTTTCCGGCGGCAATATCGACGTCACAAGCCTTTCCCGCGTGATCGACAGGGGACTTCTCAATTCCGGGCGCTCCTCCAGCCTTTTGATTGAATTGATCGACAAGCCCGGTCAGCTGAAGGATATCGCACGCATTATTGCGGACTGCGGCGGTAACGTGACCGGCGTTCACTACGAAAAAGGCAACACCGAGAGCGTAAATGGCTGTTTCCTGCGCATGGAGATGGAGACGAGGGACTTTGAGCACGTTCGTCAGATCACAGAGAGTCTGCGCAGCGAAGGCTTCAAAATTGTATAACGATAAAGGAGAGATAGAAATGGCAAGCAAGATTCAAACCGAAAAAGCACCCCAGGCGATCGGTCCGTATTCTCAGGCGACAGTCGTCGGCAATTTAATTTTCACCTCCGGTCAGATTGCGCTGGATCCCGAAACCGGTGCCCTTGTCGGAGATACTATTGCAGAGCAGACCCACCGGGTTTGCAAAAATCTCGGAGCCGTACTGGAAGCGGCCGGCGCCTCCTACGACAATGTTGTCAAGACCGTTTGTTTTCTGAGCGATATGGCGGATTTTGCCGCGTTTAATGAAGTGTACGGCACATACTTTACCGGCAAGCCCGCCCGTTCCTGCGTTGCAGTGAAGTCCCTTCCCAAAGCTGCGCTGGTGGAAGTCGAAGTCATTGCAGAAAAAGCTTGAATTAGCTTTGATTTTTTGATAGAATGGAGTACATATACATATGATGGATGCAAGCAAATACGAGGTTGGTTATTTCCCCGTATCCCATGAGTATAACGATTGGGTGCAGAAAGATCACATTGAAAAGCCCCCTGTTTGGTGCAGTGTAGATATGCGTGACGGCAACCAGAGTCTGGTGATCCCCATGAGTTTGGAGCAGAAGCTGGAGTACTATAAAGTTTTGCTGGACGTTGGCTTTAAGGAAATCGAAGTCGGATTTCCGGCGGCGAGCGAAACAGAGTACACCTTTTTGCGCACGCTGATCGACAACAACATGATTCCGCAGGATGTGACCGTTCAGGTGCTGACGCAGTGCCGGGAGCATATCATTCGAAGAACCTTCGATGCCTGCAAGGGCGCACCCAGTGCGATCATTCATTTTTATAACTCGGTAAGCGTTGCCCAGCGTGAGCAGGTATTTAAAAAGAGCAAGGAAGAAATCAAGCAGATTGCGGTTGAGGGCGCTAAGCTG
>JAQXLO010000177.1 GCA_029012165.1 Oscillospiraceae bacterium
TTTTGACGGCGAAGCACCACGACGGCTTCACCAACTGGCCGTCCGCCTACACGGAATACGGCGTACACAACACGCCGTGGAAGAACGGCAAGGGCGATGTGGTACGGGAGTTCGTCGATGCCTGCCGGGAATACGGTCTGAAGGTGGGTCTGTACTACTCCTGCGCCCAGTTCGACACCCAAAACATGACGAGCGCACAGTACAACGATTTCGTCTGCGGACAGTTACAGGAGCTGTTCGGCGGCAATTACGGCAACATCGACGAAATCTGGTTCGACGCCTGCGGCTCCGACGCCTTCGACTTTGACGAGGATCGGATTGAGAAACTGCTGCGCCAAATGCAGCCCAACGCCCTCATCTTCGGCGCCTGGGGCAGGGATATCCAGTGGGTCGGCAACGAATGGGGGCACGCCTATATGGACAACTCCAACAACATCCTGTTCCGTGGTCAGCCGAAATTTGCACCCGTGGAGTGCGACGCCTGCATGACCCGCAGAACGCCCGAAAATTTCTGGTTCTACAACGAGACCAACAAGGGCTACATCCGCACCGTGGATGAGCTGGTGGGAATGTACTACCTGACCGTGGGCAGGGGGAGCAACCTGCTGCTGAACATCGCCCCCGACCGTTGCGGACTGCTGCCGCAGTACTGCGTGGATCGCTTGAGCGCCATGCGGCGGGAACTGGATTACCGATTCCGCCTGTGCAAAGTACGATCCGGCGCAGTGACCTGCCGCATCGAGGACGACGGCAAAAAGTGCTTCACCGTACCGCTGGACGGGTTCCGCCTGATCGACCATATCGTGATCCGGGAAAACCTCGAAAGCGGCGAACATATTCGTGCCTTCACCGCCTACGCCGTACCCTTTGAGGGAGACGACGTCCGGCACATCGGTCGTGTGGATGTGTTCCTCGGCAAGACCGTCGGGCACAAGCGCATCTGCACCTTCCCGCCCATTCGCACCGAATTCGTGGACATCGTGCTGGACGACGCCGATGCGGCAGCACAGCTGTCCGGCATCGAAGTGTTCTATGTGGGCGACCGCTCGGGCAATCAGGTGCTGGGATAAATCCGCTTGAAGTGCATTGTCAAAATCCCCTAAGAGCAGACACGAAAAACCCGTGATGAACCGAAAGTTTGGTTTTACAAAGCGAAAGCCCTCCCTGCGAGGGAGGGTGCAGCTTGTCGAAAAAGTATTTTCGACAAGCTGGCAGGCTGGCGAGAAAGGATGCCCGATGCCGTTTTCTTCGGGCGATAGGCGTACAAAGGTACTCCGAGCCCGAAAAAACGGCAAGCATACGAGCAGCGAAACGGTTCGACGCCGTGACGCTGCTCGTGTTTCCAATGCCTTTACCGATGCTTGTATTTTGTATGGTCTGTCGATGCTTCCGACTTTTCTTAAAGTGTCTTGTGTGCGCTCGGGCGCCTTTATCGACATTCTGAGAGCTGCACCAAACGGTGCAGCTCTTGACGTTTTGTGCAATTATTCCTCGACAGGTGCTTCTTCGGCAGCTTCTTCGGTCGCTTCCTCTGCATCCTTCTCCATGGGATCCAGCAGGGCACGAATGGAAAGGCTGACACGCTTCTTGTCGAAGTCGATGGCAGTGATCTTAACCTTGACCTTTTCGCCGATGGTCAGGGCATCCTGCGGCTTCTCGATGTGGCGGTTGGCGATCTGGGAAATATGGATCAGACCGTCAATGCCGGGGATCACTCTGGCGAATGCGCCGAAGGTGGTCATGCCGACAATCTCTGCCTCCACAACGGAGTCCACGGGATAGTCACGGCGAAGGATCTCCCAGGGGTTATCCTCTGCCTTTTTGTAGCCGAGAGAGATCTTTTTCTTCTCATCGTCCAGCGCCTTGATGTACACCTCGACCACATCGCCGACCTTCAGCACGTCGGACGGATGCTTGATGCGCTTCCAGGACAGCTCGGAAATGTGTACCATGCCGTCCACGCCGCCGATATCGACGAATGCGCCGTAAGAGGTCAGGGACTTGACGGTGCCCTCATAGATCTGACCGACCTGTGCGCTTGCCCAGAAAGCGTCTGCCTTCTCCTTGCGCTCTTCCTTCAGGACAGCCTTGATGGAGCCGACTGCACGTCTGCGCTGCTTGTTGACCTCGATGATGCGCAGGCGAACCTTGGTGCGAAGCAGGTCTTCCAGAGGCTGGTTCTTGCTTTCGGTGGCAAGGCTTGCGGGAACAAAGACACGGATGCCCTTGGTCACAACGATGACGCCGCCCTTGATGACCTCGGTCACGGTACCCTCAAAGATGGTGCCTTCCGTTTCCGCTTCGATAATATCGTCCCACGCCTGCGCAGCGTCACAGCGCTTCTTGGAAAGCATGACGGTGCCTTCGGCGTCGTTGGTCTTCATGATGATCAGGTCGATCTCGTCGCCGACTTTCAGCTCCTTCTGGGGATCGGCTGTGGGATCATTGCTATACTCATCCAGCGGAACAAAACCGGCGTGTTTTCTGCCGATGTCCACCTGAATTTCTGTCGGGGAGAAGCCCATGACAACACCTTTGACCTTCTGGTCGGTGCTCATGCTCTTAAGCGATTCCTCCAGAGCCTCCGAAAAGTCCATTTCATCAATCGACTTTGCAGGTTCGGCCTTTTTCACCTCCTCTGCGACTGCCACTTCCGCAGTCTTTTCAAGTTCGACTGAATTGGTTCCTACGATTTCGGACATGGTTTTTAGTACCTCCTTTATAATGCCGGCAGGAGTGGAGGCTCCTGCGGTTACACCGATACAGGAACAGCCGGAGAAATCCATCCCATGGAGTTCCGCCGCCTGCTCGATCAGATAGGTCGGACAGTGCGCCCGGCACACGGCGCAAAGCTTGGCCGTGTTGGAGCTGTGCCGCCCTCCGATCACCAGCATGGCATCCGATTCAGCCGCCAATGCAGCGGCTTCGGACTGTCGAAGCTGAGTTGCATTACATATTGTATCAAATACTTTCGCATTTGTACAGTGTTTTTTTATGATTTTTTTACAAAAAATCCACTCTTCCACGGAAAAAGTGGTCTGAGCTACAAAGATTATTTCTTTTTTAGAAATATCTGCTTCCTCCGTGAGGATTTTTTCCAGTGCGGCATGGTTCTCAAAGACGATGCTCGGTGCGGTGCAGTGTCCGCAGATCCCCTGCACCTCGGGGTGCTTTGCGTCGCCGGCAATCAGAACGGCGTCACAGGGCTGCGCCACAATGCGATGGATTTTTTGCACAAAGGGGCAGGTGGCATCCACATAGGCCACGCCCGCCGCCTCTAATTTTTGGACGGTGGACTCGGGAACGCCGTGGGCACGAATAATGACGGTGGCATCGGCACTCGCCTGTTCCGGGGATTCGATGACGCCCACGCCCTTTTGCCGCAGATCCTCCACGACCTGCGGATTGTGGATCAGCGGACCCAAGGTGCAGACCCTGCGTCCCTGTGCCACAAGCTCGTAGGTCATGCGCACGGCTCTGTCTACGCCGAAGCAGAAGCCCGCCGTTTCGGCAAGCTTTATGCGTCGTGTTTCTTTGCCCACTGCTCCGTAATCCTTTCCATGATAAGCTTTGCGGCATCCCGCAGCTGCTGGCTGTCGTGTTCCTCGCTCGTGATCCCCAGCTGTTCAAAGGGGATCACTTCCCCGAACCGGATGGTCAAACGGGAACGCCAGTGGGGTTTTTCGGAAAAATAGATGGAAACCGGCACCACGTCCGACTTTGTTTCCTTGGCGATCAGGGCGACGCCCGCCTTGGGAGACTGGGGCACACGGGTCTTGGAGCGGGTACCCTCCGGGAAGATGCCCAGCACGTGATCCTTTTTCAAAAGCGCCTGTGCATAGCGCATCGCCTTCATGTCCACGCCCCGCCGCTGTACGGGGAAGCCGTTCATGCCGGTGAGAAACCAGCGGGTAAAGCCCTTTTGAAACAGCTCCGCCTTGCCCATAAAGTGCAGTTCCCGGGGACATTTCGCCACCATAAACACCGGGTCGATGGCGGTAATATGGTTGCTGGCCAAAATAAAGCCGCCCTTTTCGGGGATATTCTCCAAGCCGTATACCTTTGTCTTGAACACGAACCAGACCAAAAATTTGGCGATGGGGCGCAAGACCTTATACATGGCGTTCTGTTTGTCGGGGTCATAATGAAAGTTTCTGTTGCTCATTGGATCCGCTCCTTAATCATCTTTACAACGGCGGCATAGGACTCGTCAAAGCTCAGCGCCGAAGTGTCCAGCAGCACGGCGTCCTCCGCCTGCTTGAGCGGAGCAACGTCCCGGTGGGAATCGTTATAGTCCCGCTCGATAATATCCCGCAGCACCTCGTCATACGGTGTGGGCATCCCCTTTTCGGCAAGTTCTCTGCACCGTCTGTCCGCACGGGTCTCGGCGGATGCCGTGAGAAAAATTTTGACGTCGGCATTCGGCAGTACCACGGTGCCGATATCCCTGCCGTCCATCAGGCAGTTGTTTTGCGCAGCAATGTTCTGCTGTAAGGCAAACAGGTGTTCCCGCACGGCGGGAATCGCCGACACATGGGATGCCGCCATGGACGCTTCCGGCGTGCGGATCGCCGCAGAAACATCCTCCTCGCCGAGGAAAACCCTCTGTTCTCCGTCCACAAACCGCAGGGAGACCTGCACGTCCGCAAGCGTGCCGATCACCGCCGCCGCATCCTTGGTGTCCACGCCCCGGCGCAGTGCGTTCAGACCGATGGTGCGGTACAGTGCGCCGGTGTCCACATAGATATACCCCAGCGCAGCGGCCGCACGCTTGGCGATGGAGCTTTTGCCTGCACCGGCAGGCCCGTCGATCGCAATATTGACCGCCATACTTATCCCCTCTTTGTATAAAGATCAAATGTATAGGTCAGCGCATCCTGCGCATAGACAGTGCTGCGGGCGTCCAAATGCCACGCAGGGTCACTGTCAAAGTCGTGCAGGAAACGATCTGCCGTTTTGGCTGCATGGAAACGGGTGATGTACGCCCTGTCGCAGTAGGGCAGAAGCGTTTCATACACCTTGGCGCCGCCGATAACAAACACCCGCTCGCTGTCATAGCCGCTGAGCATGGCAAACAGCTCGTCTAAGGAGCGTGCCGTCCGCACGCCCTCAGGAGCAAAATGCGGGTCGGCGGACAGGACGATATTCTCCCGGTTGGGCAGCGGCTTTTGGTTCGGCAGGGACAAAAAAGTGTTGTGCCCCATCACGACCACGTTGCCCGTAGTCTTTTTGCGGAACTGCACCATATCCGCACGGACATGATACAGCAGTGCATTTTCATAGCCGATCCCCCAATCCAGGGTGGCGGAAGCGATGAGATTCATAGTGTTTCCTCCGATGGGGTTTTCCTTTTAAATTGCCACGGGGATCTTAAAGTCAAAGGGATTGAACCGATAGCCGTCCAGACGGAAGCTGTCCTTGGTGAAATCATAGAAGTTTTGGACGGACTTGTCCATCTCAAACTTCGGCGCCGGGAAAGGTTCCGCCTTCAAAAGTTCCCTGACCAGCGGAATGTGGCGGTCGTAGATGTGCGCATCCGCCACCACGTGCACCAGTTCGCCCGCTTCCAGACCGGACACCTGCGCCATCATGTGCACCAGCACCGCATACTGGCAGACGTTCCAGTTGTTGGCCACGAGCATATCCTGAGAGCGCTGGTTGAGAATGGCATTGAGCCGGTTGCCGGAAACATTGAAGGTGACGCTGTAGGCACAGGGGTACAGACCCATCTCCGACAGGTCGTGGTGGTTGTAGATATTGGTCAGAATTCGGCGGGAACGGGGGTTGTGCTTGAGGTCGTACAGCACCCTGTCCACCTGATCGAAATCACCCTCGGGATAGTGGTGCTTGACGGAGAGCTGATAGCCGTACGCCTTGCCGATGCTGCCCGTTTCATCCGCCCAGCTGTCCCAGATGTGGGAACCGAGATCGTGGATGTTGTTGGACTTTTTCTGCCAGATCCAAAGGATCTCGTCGATCGCCGACTTGAACGCCGTGCGGCGCAGGGTGATGATGGGGAATTCCTTCGACAGGTCGTAGCGGTTGACCATGGCGAACTTTTTAATCGTATGCGCCGGGGTGCCGTCCTCCCATTTGGGGCGGACATCGTAGCCCTCGTCCGAAACGCCGTTTGCCAAAATATCGTTGAGATTGTCGATCAAGACTTTGTCTGCATAGCTCATACGATCGCCTCCGTGGGTTTAAAAATTTGTATGCCGTGCTCGATGCACTGGATGGCAACTTCCTTTGTATCGCCGCCGAATTCGCCGTCCACCGACCAGGGAACCTCCTCGCCCATAAAGTCGAACAGGAACACCTTGCCGGAAAGTATGGTAATATATTTTTCGTCATAGATGCCCTTGGACACGCCGGACAGCAGCTTCAGAAAATCGCCGGGAGTCTTCGGCTTGCGGATCAGCACAAGCTCCATCAAACCGTCATCGAAACGTACCTTGTCCTTGGAAAACTTGAGCAGACCGCCGCCCACGGCATAGGCGTTGGTCACCGAGCCGAAGATGAATTTGCCCTCCACGCTCTTGCCGTCCACCGTCACCCGCAGGGGGATCTCCCGAATATGCCGCAGCTCCTTGGCGCCGCCGGCCAGATACGCCGCATAGCCGTAGCGGTTTTTGATGCGCTGATCCGTGGCGTAGGAGGACTTGGTAAACAGTCCGAAGGACGCCGTGTAGCTGAAATACAGATTTTCGCCGAACAGTCCCACATCCTGGGCAATGGGCTTGCCGTGCAGGATCAGGCGAATGGCCGCCTCGGTGTCAAAGGGGATGTTGTTGCTCTTGGCAAAGTCGTTGGTGGTGCCGCCGGGGATGTACCCGATGGGCACTTCCTTGCCGCTGGCCAAAACGCCGTTGATCGTCTCGCCTAAGGTACCGTCGCCGCCGCGGCAGACCACCAGATCAAATTGATCCGCCAGCCGCTTCGCCGCATCCGTGGCGTCCTTGGGGCCGGTGGTCATGCGGATAAACGGTTCATACTCCGTGTCCCGGAAATCGCTGCCGTAGCTGAAGGCGGTTCGCCTTGCCACGATTCTGCCGGAACGGGGATTGACGAGGATCAGTGCCTTTTTCTTTTCTGCCAATGCGCACACCTCCCATATTGCTGTATCGTAACAATTTATTTTACCATATTTTTCTGCAGTTGTCGAGATGCAAATCCATCTTTCTGTCGTGAATTTGCATTTGTAACAAATTTTTAAATTTATCTCCAATCCGTTGCAACTATTGTGCAGATATGCTATACTTTAGTAAACGTAAAGCAATCAGGAGGTTCTTTATGCGTACTGGCAAAAAAATTCTCTCTGCGGTCATGATCTTCTGTCTGGCGGCGCTTTTGTCCCTGCCGGCTTTCGGTGCCGGTTTCCCCTTGCAAAAGCTCGATGCCCCGGACAAATTGCAGTTCCTGTTTTCCTATCCCAACGAGGGCAGCGAATGCATCGAGGCGGTCTACACCGTCCCCGACGATCTGTGCGCCGTGGCTTCCATGTCCGTGGAGGAACAGCAGAAATACTACTCCGGCGCCTTTGAGACCTGCGTGCAGTTCGACTGGTCCGTGGACAGCAAGGACGATTTCCACTACGACGAGACGTGGGACACCATTCAGGCTGACTGCCCCATCCAAAAGATCAGCGGCAGCTTCGCAGAGCGCTCCGAGGTGTTCTGGTTCACCTATGACGAGGCGGTCGAGCGGTGCGCTCCGGGCATCGTGACGAAATCTGTCCCCGTTCCCGACGAAGATTCCGTCGTCAGCGTGCACACCTTCGACTTCGACAAGCACAAGCTGTACGTCCGTGCCCGCTTCTTCGTCTACGATTACAGCGCCAAGGCGGTGCACACCTCCGACTGGTCGGAGATCGCCGATGTGGGCGCTTCCCGTGAAAAGGACACCCCCAAGGTAAAGGGCACCATGGATGCCCCCGT
This sequence comes from Oscillospiraceae bacterium, assembly GCA_029012165.1. Taxonomy (GTDB): domain Bacteria; phylum Bacillota; class Clostridia; order Oscillospirales; family Acutalibacteraceae; genus UBA1425. Next base: position 7,935 of record JAQXLO010000177.1, read on the forward strand.
GCTTTCCAAGGCACGCATGGACACGCAAACCCAGGGCGTTTTCTACTACGACATCTCCTTCCCCGACAGTGTCCGTGAAACCGCCTATGCCCTCAAGGCAGTCGGCACGGAGCTGAACTTTGAGTCTCAGATCCGCATCGGCGGCGGCGAATGGCAGTACTGGATCGTGCCGGATGAGCTGTTCCCGTATCTGGTGGGCACCCGTCAGTTCAGCGTTCTGCCCGATGATCTGAACAGCAAGATCGAATACCGCTGCCGTTTGACAGGCGGCAATCCCGACGACGGCACCGCCGTCACCTCCGCATGGAGCAGTATCTTCACCTACGAAAACGGCGAGGTGCAGCTGCTGGAAAACGACGATCCCTTTGACGAAAAGGCGCAGGCCGATGCACAGAAGCAGGCGGA
>JAQXLO010000178.1 GCA_029012165.1 Oscillospiraceae bacterium
ACTGCAAGCGGTAATCCGAGAGACGCAGGAAGAATTCGGCATCACGCCGATGGATTGGATGTACATGGGCACACAGGGAGAAAACGGCGATGGTACGTATTGTACCGCTGTGTACATCTGTACATCGTTCTCCGGCACGCCGCAAGCGGACGGCAAAGAGATGCACGGTGCGTTGTTCCTGTCTCCCGATGACACAGAGGTTACGCATGTTCGCCCATTGAAAGAAGATGTCTTATATAACAGCTATGATTTCTCTGATGAAATCAAAGAATATGAGGCAACATACCCCAAAGATGAAAGAGAAGGTGCAAGAAAAAGAGCTTCTACGAGAGCAAGATTCAGGGACGAATGGGAAAGCCATGATATGGACGAGGTCATACACAGAATTCTCAAAAGTCCGAAAATACAATCCCCCACAAAGACCGGAAAGGTTGCATTTGTCAGCGACGAGACACCGCTATATGTTTGTTATGATCTTCATGCGGATTATTTCACAGTAATGCACAAAAACAAAAGAGGTCAAGCCAAATACCATGGTGTCAAGGGAGAGCCGTTGTTGAACTATAGGGAGGAAAACGGAAAAACACACGGGATTCCAGCGGTTGCGTCCAAATATGTTTTTGAAATTGACATTATGAACAACTTCACGATCATCTTCAGATACCGACATCCGAATCACGATTTCAGTGCTTTAAAAGCTGAATACCGATGAACTGATGCAAGCAAACGGCAATTCATAAAACTATACACGACCACAGCCGGGGCGGGAAACCGCCTCGGCTTTCCTTATTCCCGAAGGAGGGATTACATGAAGGGAAAATTTTCGTGGCCGTGTCATCCAAGAATACACGCCACGACCAAATTGCAAAGCACACTGTAGCAGCAAAAGGATGCGTTAAAAAGATGTGTTCGCTCAAAAGGAGTTCCAAGACATTGTGCTGCAGCTTGACACGGCTATGCCGCTTCCTCAAAAAGAAGTCACGTCTATTTGCAGCGCAGAAAAAATTGTCTTGCAACAAAGCGCCGAATCGTGTATAATACTATTTTGTATAGGTTTAACCTGTCACATTCTGCCCATTTGCAAAGGAGTACCTGTTTTGAGTCAGTACGATCTGGATAAAACCTTCGTTTCCCCCGAGGAAACCGCCAAACAAAGGGAATACGCCGCACTGGTGCGCACGGTGCTGTCGGCACGGTTCGACATGCCGCCGCTGGCGTTTGTGCACACATACGGCTGTCAGGGCAATGTGTCCGACGGCGAGCGCATGAAGGGTGTGCTTCGGTTGTGCGGATTCGACTTCACGGATGAGCTGGGCGAAGCGGACTTTGTGCTGTACAATACCTGCGCCGTGCGGGAACACGCACAGGACAGGGTGTTTGGCAATGTGGGTGCGCTCAAGCCCTTGAAACTGAAGAAACGCCACATGAAGATCGCCCTGTGCGGCTGTATGGTGCAGCAGCAGCACGTTGCCGACAGACTGCGCCGCAGTTACCCCTTTGTGGACTTGATTTTCGGCACCCATGTGACCCATCGTCTGCCGGAGTTTTTGTACCGCCTGTACTGCACGGGGGAAAAAGTCTGCGAGATTCCCCAGTCGGACGGTGTCATTGCCGAGACGATGCCCGTGTCCCGGGACAGCCGTTTCAAGGCGTGGGTACCGATCATGTACGGCTGCAACAACTTTTGCAGCTACTGCGTCGTGCCCTATGTCCGTGGCCGGGAGCGCAGCCGCCGTGCGGAAGATGTTCTCGCAGAGGTGCAGCAGCTGGTGGCGGCGGGCTACAAGGAGATCACGCTTCTCGGGCAGAACGTCAACTCCTACAAAGGCAGGGTTAATTTCGCCGGACTTCTGCGAGAGATTAACGCCATTCCCGGTGACTTTATCGTCCGATTTATGACCTCCCACCCGAAAGATTGCACGCACGAGCTGATCGATACGATCGCCGAGTGCGAAAAGGTGGAGCGGCATCTGCATCTTCCGTTCCAGAGCGGCAACGACCGTATTCTGCGTGAAATGAACCGCCGCTACGATCGAGAGAAATACCTCTCGCTTGTCCGCTACGCCAAGGAGCGCATCCCCGACATCCAGCTCACGAGCGACGTCATCGTCGGCTTCCCCGGGGAGACGGCAGATGAGTTTGAGGACACGCTGTCCTTGGCGCAGGAAGTGGGCTTTTCCTCCCTGTTTTTGTTCATCTTCTCTCCCCGTGAGGGCACAAAGGCGGCGCAGATGCCGGACGAAACACCCCGTG
>JAQXLO010000179.1 GCA_029012165.1 Oscillospiraceae bacterium
CGCCGTCGGGAAGCAGGTCGCCGGAACGGAGTTGCCCAAACCGATCCCGTTTTTGTGCTCGGCATCCTGCTTGCGCAGTCCGTGGGGGCCGTCGCAGACCATCATGGTTTTCAGCCCCAGTCTTTCGATGGATTTTAAATGCCAGAAATCGGCGCCGTCACAAAGCGACGCCTTTTCTTCCAGTGTCATCTGCTCAAGAATATCCTTGTGTTTCAACATCTTCTGCACCCTGTCCTTTCTATTCGATAATACCCAGTACTGTATTGGCTTCGTCACTGTCCATGGACTCCACGCCCTTGAGCTTGCCGGCAATGATCCGATTACGATCTTGCGCCTCATCAAGGGAGCGACCCGCTTCGTCGATCTTTTTGCGTGCTTTTTGCAAAACATCGCCGAACTTTTCATACTGCTGTTTGGCGGCGGCAAGGAGCTTGCGCACCTCGTTGGCCTTTTCGTTGACCGCCACCGCACGGAATCCCATGGACAGGGAATTGAGCAGTGCCGTCACCGTGGAGGGTCCCGCCAGCATGACGTTCAGCTCCCGCTGGATGCGTTCGGCAATGCCGCTTTTGGAGGAAAGGATCTCCGCATACAGTCCCTCCGTCGCCAGATACAAAATAGCGAAGGGCGTCGTCTGCGGAACATGAATATATTTACAGACGCTCTTGGCCTCGTTCCAAACCACCGTTTCCAGCGCCTTGCGTGCCGCCGCAGCGGCCTGCGCATTGCCCGACTCGGCGTATTCGCAGTAGCGCACATAGTCCTCCATGGGGAACTTGGAGTCGATGGGCAGATAGGCCTGCGCCCCCTCCCCCGACGGAATGCGCACCGCAAACTCCACACGTTCCCGGGAAAGGGCGTCCGGAGCGTAATTTTCCACATACATTCCCGGGATCGTCTGGTCAAGCAAGGAGCGCAGCTGGATCTCTGCCCATGTGCCCCGGGCTTTGACGTTGGTCAGCACTCGATTGAGCGCCGTGACATTTTCTGTCACGCCGCCGGACAGCTCCTTCATCTCCCCAAGGGATTTGTACACGCTCTCCAGCTGCATGGACACGGTCTTAAAGGAAGCATCCAGCCGGGATCCCAATGTCGCCGTCAGCTTTTCGTCCACCGTCTGCCGCATCTGGTCAAGCTTGCGCTCGTTGCCCTCCTGCATGGCACGCATCTGCTCGAAGTTGTCCGCACGCAGTGCCTGCATCTGTCGGGTCATGTTGTCCAGCGCTTCCCGTGTTTCCCGCCGCAGTTCCGATTGAAACAGAGTCTGTTCCCGGCGGCTTCGCTCAAACTCCGCAGAAACCGAGGCGCTGTTTTGGGACAATCTGTCCGACAAAACGGCGAGCTGTTCGGCGGCATCGGACTTGCTTTTTTTGGCGTTCTGCACCAAAAGCACCGCCAGCAGACACACGCTCAGCAGGGAAAGCGCAAGCAGGAGAATCGTTTCTGTCTCCAAGGACACGCACCTCCCGAGTATAAAACTATACAGTTTGTATTATAGCATACCTGTTTCGCCACGTCAAACCCTAACGCATAAAAAAGCACAAAAAGCCGCATCTGTCCTCAAAACAGATACAGCTTGCAAGAACAAATAAATTGTGCTATGCTTTTGGTATGCAATACAAACATATAGAATCGGCCGTATTTCTGCGGCGGCCGAATCGTTTTATCGCAGAAGTCCTGCTGCGGGGAAAAACGGAAACCGTTCACGTCAAAAACACCGGTCGGTGCCGGGAACTGCTGCTTCCGGGGACGACGGTCTATTTGTCCGCCGCAGAAAACCCCGACCGCAAAACAAAATATGACCTCGTCGCCGTGGAGAAGCAGAGAAACGGCGATACGCTGTGCATCAACATGGACTCCCAGATCGCCAACGATGTGGCGCAGGAATGGCTGCGGACAGGCGCACTGTTCGGCGAAAATGCGCACATCCGCCGGGAAGTTTTCCACGGTCGCTCCCGCTTCGATTTTTACATCGAACAGGGCGAGCGAAAAATCTTTCTCGAAGTCAAGGGCTGTACGCTGGAACAGGACGGCGTTGCCCTGTTTCCCGACGCACCCACCCAGCGGGGCGTCAAGCACATCACGGAGCTGACCGCCTGCCTGCAAGACGGATACGAGGCGTACATTTTATTCGTTCTGCAGATGAAAGGCGTACACGTTTTTCGTCCCCACGACGCCATGCACCCGCAGTTCGGCGATGCCCTGCGCAAGGCACGGCAAGCCGGCGTGCACATCCTCGCCATGGACTGCGCCGTTGCGCCAGATTCCATCCGCATCGACGCCCCCGTTGCGGTGCGCTTGTAGCCGTGCAGTGCGTTTCGCTCAATATTTGAACTCGGGCATCTCCCGCCACAGGTGGGGTGTGGCGTTGTGGTACTCCAAATGCACGTCGGCATACGACGCCGTGCCCGGCGCATAGAACACAATCTTCGTGATGCTCGTGTTGAAGAAGTTCGGGTCAAAGATCTGCTCGTGGGACAGTCCCAGCGCCGCAAAAAGCATGAAGGTGTTGAACGCCGCATGGGCGGCAACCATGACCTTTTCCCCGTTGTGGAAACGCCCCAGCAGATAGTCTATCGCCGCTTTGCCTCGCACGAGCAGCTGCTCGTCCGTGTCGTGTTCTCCCCAAACGACGACCTTTTCACCGTCCTGCATCCCCTCGGCGGCAACGACGGTCGGAAACTGCGCCTGAATTTGCTCGACCGTGCGCCCGACCGTTTCCTCGCTCGTACCGCACTCGGTAAAGATCTTGTGCGTTTCGACGCAGTGCGCACCGTTCTCCGGCTGGCGGATGCACACCTCGTGCGCCGTATGCAGCGCCCGGCATAGTCCGCTCGCCAGAATATGGTCAAACGGCAGATCCGACAGATACTCCCCCAAAAGCTGCACCTGACGAATCCCCTTGGGCGACAGAGAAGGGTCTCCCTGCCGTTCAGGCGGCAAGACTTCCTGCGCACCGATGTTGGAC